>JAICUV010000072.1 GCA_025935655.1 Chloroflexota bacterium
AGGCCCGCGATGGCCGGCCCGACGATCCGCGCGCCGTTGAAGATCGCGCTGTTGAGGGCGATCGCGTTGGGCACGTCGTCCCGGCCCACCATCTCGACGGTGAACGCCTGCCGGGTGGGCATGTCCACGGCGTTCGTGATGCCGAGGACCGTGGCCAGCACGAGGATGTGCCACACCTGGACCGTGTCGGTGATCGTGAGCCCGAACAGGATGAACGCCAGCATCATCTGGACGGACTGGGTCGCGATCAGGGTCGGGCGCTTGGGCAGCGCATCCGCGATGAGCCCGCCGAACAGCCCGAGGATGAGGACCGGGAGGAAGGCGAGCGCGGTCGTGAGGCCCAGGATGAACGGGTCGCTCGTGAGGTCGAGAACGAGCCAGGCCTGGGCGACCTGCTGCATCCACGTGCCCACGAGGCTGACCAGCTGCCCGCCGAAGAACAGCCGGTAGTTGCGGTGGCGGAACGCCCGGCCGCCGTTGGCCAGTGCGAAGCCCCGACTAGGGCGGGGGGCAACCAAGGAGGGGTCGACGGTCATCTGGCCGGTCGCCCCTTCTGCCGCGGCGCGTGCGCTTCCGGCCCGTGGCTGGGCTCGCGGCCGGCATCGATGTCGGCCAGGTGCCCGGCGAGGTGCTCGCGGCGGTCCTCCGCCTCGGCGATCATCGCCTCGAGGCGGTCGATCTTGCGCCGGATGGAGCCGACCTGGCGGTCGATCCGGTCGAGCGCGTCGGTGACGATCGCTCGCCGGGCCACCGGGTCCGTCGTCGTGCGGAAGTGCTGGCGGTTGCGTGCCCGCGCCTGCTCGTCCTCCAGCAGCTGGCCGATCTCCGCCAGCGAGAAGCCCGCGTCGTCGCGCAGCCCGCGGATGAACCGCAGCCGGTCGAGATCCTCGTCGTCGTACAGGCGATACGCGCCGTCCGAGCGTGCGGCGGGAGCGAGGAGGCCCAGCTCCTCGTAGTAGCGGATGGCGCGGGGCGTGAGGCCGGTCTCGGCGGCGACCTCCTGGATGCGCAGGAGATCGGTGGCCGGGGTGGGGTCGAGCGTCGTGTCTGTCACCCGTCCATCGTACCCAACCTTCCCGTTCACGTAAACGTTAGGGATGCGTCGCGGGTCCCGCTGGATCGAGGCCGCGGGGTTGCGCCTGGATCGAGCTCGGGGGTTCCGCTGGATCGAGGTGGTAGGCTGCAGGTCTTCGGGGCAACTCGTCCCGATGCGCCGCGTGGCCCCTCTTCGAACGGCCGTGCGCTCCGCAACACCACGTTCGGGGAGCACGACAGGAGGCCATCGCATGGCCACAGGCACCGTCAAGCGCGTCGTCGCGGATCGCGGGTTCGGCTTCATCGCCACCGACGATGACAAGGAGTTCTTCTTCCACCGGAGCGGCCTCGAGGCCGGGACCGAGTTCGAGTCGCTCAACGGCGGCGAGACCGTCGAGTTCGACGTCGAGGAGAGCCCCAAGGGTCCCCGCGCGGTCCACGTCAAGAAGGCCTGACGGGCGGCGCGCGAGCGCCGTCATGACGACCAGCGGCCCGCCGGCCCCCAAACGGGGCCCGCGGGCCGTCTCGATTCCCGGGGGACGGGCCGCGGGCCGGGTGCCGGCGGCTATCCTTGGCGCCGATGGCATCCTTCCGAGCCCCCAGGGGCACGCGTGACCTCCTGCCCGACGAGCGTGCCGTGTTCGACCGGCTCCAGCGGATCGCGGCGGGCCTGACCCAGCGCTACGGCTACCGGTCGATCGAGACGCCGCTGTTCGAGCAGGCGGCCGTGTTCGAGCGCGGCATCGGCGAGGTCACCGACGTCGTCGAGAAGGAGCTGTTCCGGATCGCGCCGCGGTCCGAGGAGGCCGAGTCGTGGGCCCTCCGGCCCGAGCCCACCGCGGGCATCGTTCGCGCCTACGTCCAGCACGGGATGCAGACGCTCCCGCAGCCGGTGAAGCTCACGACGACCGGGCCGATGTTCCGATACGACCGGCCGCAGGCGGGCCGCTACCGCCAGTTCTGGCAGTTCGACGTCGAGGCGATCGGGGACCCCGGCCCGGCGATCGACGCCGAGATCATCGAGCTCGGGCACCGCTTCTACACGGAGGCCGGCGTCGCGGGCGTCGAGGTCCTCGTCAACTCGATCGGCGACCCCGCGTGCCGGCCGGCGTACATCGCCGCGCTCGTCGCGTACTACCGCGGCCACGCGGACGTGCTGCCCCCGACGGAGCGCGACCGGCTCGAGCGCAACGCGCTCCGCCTGCTGGACTCCAAGGACCCGGCGATGACCGAGCTGAACGCCGCGGCGCCGCGCATCACCGATCACCTGTGCGAGGCCTGCGCGGCGCACTTCGCGAGCGTCAAGGCGCACCTCGAGGCGCTGGGCGTGCCGTTCCGCGTGGAGCCCGGCCTCGTCCGCGGGCTCGACTACTACACGCGGACCGCGTTCGAGTTCTACGTCGCGGGTCGCGAGGGCCAGCAGCAGGCGCTGGGTGGCGGCGGACGCTACGACGGGCTGGTGGAGCTGCTCGGCGGGAAGCCGACGCCCGGCATCGGGTTCGGCCTGGGCCTCGACCGCGTCGCGCTCGTGCTCGTGGAGCAGGGGCACGCCGGCGTCCCGGCGGACGGGCCGCTCGCGGTCGTCGCGGGCGCCGACCCCGAGGACACGGTCGCACGCCTGCGGGTGGCCACCGACCTGCGCGCCGCGGGCCTGCGGGTGCGGGCGGACCTCGGCCGGCGCAAGCTCGGGCGGCAGCTCGAGGCGGCGGGCAAGGACGGGGCGCACTTCGCGGTGATCCTGGGCGATGAGCTCGCCGACGGCCACGTCCAGCTGCGCGACCTGCTCGCGGGTACGCAGCGCGTCGTCGGGGTCGACGACCTGGCCCGCGAGCTCGCCCGGGCGGAGCAGCACCACAAGCACGGCTAGGTCCCGCCGGCGTCAGCCCGCGTCGAGCAGCTCCACGACCCGCGCGAGACGCTCCACGCCCGCCGGGCCCGCCGGTGAGGTCACGACCTGGAGGTGCTCGACGCCCGCGTCGACCCACGTCGCGAGCGACCGCGCGATCTCCTCGTCGGACCCGGTGATCGAGCCGCCCTCGGCCTCGAAGCCGTCGAACGCGATCGAGATCCCGGCCGTCCGCCCGAGCGACCTCGGCTCGCGGCCGCGGGACGTGCACGCAGCGTCCATCCGCTCGAGCGCCGCGACGAGGTCCGGGTACGGGTCCGTGCCGTCGAACGTGTACCAGCCGTTCCACAGGTCGGCGTGCTCGGCGACGAGGCGCGCCATCCGCGGCCCGCTGCCGAGCGCACCGATGAGGATCGGCGGGCCGGACGCCCGCCCCCGGGGCACGAGCTCGACGTCGCGGGCCGTGTGGAACTCGCCGTCGAAGTCGACCCGCCCCACGCGGAGCAGCGGGACGATGATCCGGAGCGCCTCCTCGAACCGAGCGATCGGACGGTCGAGCGGGAACCCGAACCGCGTGAACTCGCTCCAGTGATCGCCCGCACCGAGGCCGAGGATGAGCCGCCCGTCGCTGACCTGGTCGATCGTGTCCGCGAGCCGGGCCAGGCGCGTCGGGTTGAGGTACGCCGTGCAGGCCACGAGCGACCCGATCTCCACGCGCGTCGTCGTGGCCGCGAGCGCCGCCAGGACCGCCCACGCGTCCAGGCAGCCGGTGGCCCCGGCCGCCGGCTGGAGGACCGGCGGGTCCGGCGCGTCCCAGTCGTCGTCCATGAGCATGTGGTCGCAGACCCAGACCGAGTCGAGGCCCGCCTCCTCGGCGAGCGTCGCCGTGCGCAGGACGTCCGCCCATGTCGGCCGTCCGTCGAAGCCGCCCGTCGTCCACGCGGGCAGGGCGGACCCCTCGGTCCAGGTCGGGACGAACACGCCGACCTTGCACCGCCGCCCGTTCACCACACCGATCGCACTGGTTCGCCTCCACCGCGACTGTCCCGGCGGTGGCATACGATACAGAGGCCCGAACCCCCGAATCCTGGAGATCCGTCACCCGTGTCCGCCCAGCGCTCGCTCGCCACGCCCTACCGCACCCACACCTGCGGGGAGCTGCGCGCGGACGACGCCGGGGCAGGCGCGAAGCTCGCCGGCTGGGTCCACCGCCGCCGCGACTACGGGAAGCTGATCTTCATCGACCTGCGCGACCGTCACGGGATCACGCAGGTCGTGATCGACGCGGCCGATGCGCCCGAGGCGCACGCGACGGCGAGCCGGCTGCGCTCCGAGTTCGTGGTCGCGTTCGACGGGGAGGTCGCCCTCCGCCAGCCGGGCACCGAGAACGCGAAGCTCGCGACCGGCGCCGTCGAGCTCCAGGCGCGCTCGGTGCGGATCCTCAACGAGGCGAAGACCCCGCCGTTCTACGTGAACGACCCCGACGCGCCCATCGACGAGAGCCTGCGCCTCAAGTACCGCTACCTCGACATCCGCCGGGAGCAGATGGCCCGGCGGCTGGTGCTCCGCAGCGAGCTCGTGCAGGCGATCCGCAGGGTCCACCACGACAACGGCTTCGTCGAGGTCGAGACGCCGAACCTGATCAAGAGCACGCCCGAGGGCGCCCGCGACTTCATCGTCCCCAGCCGGCTTCAGCCGGGCACGGTCTACGCGCTGCCGCAGAGCCCGCAGCAGCTCAAGCAGCTGCTGATGGTGGCGGGCATCGACCGCTACTTCCAGATCGCCCGCTGCTTCCGCGACGAGGACATGCGCGGCGACCGGCAGCCCGAGTTCACGCAGCTCGACCTCGAGATGAGCTTCGTGGACGAGGACGCGGTCCGCGGGTTCATCGAGCGGATGATCATCGAGGTCACGCAGGCGACGACGCCCGAGCGCCCGATCCGCGACATCCCGTTCCCGGTCTTCGAGTACGAGGACGCGATGGAGCGCTACGGCTCCGACAAGCCGGACATCCGGTTCGCGATGGAGCTGTTCGACCTGGCGCCCGCGCTCGCCGGCGCGGACGGGGCGCCATCGTCCGGGTTCCGCGTGTTCGACGAGACGCTGGCGGCCGGCAACCGGGTCAAGGGGATCACGGCGCCCGGCATGGGCGGCGCCACGAGGCGCGAGATCGACGACCTGACCGAGACCGCGAAGCGATTCGGCGCGAAGGGCCTCGTCCACCTCTCCGTCCAGGCGGGCGGCGAGCTCCACGGCCCCATCGCGAAGTTCCTGTCGGCCGACACGCAGGCCGCGATCCGCGAGCACGCCCGGGCGGGGGAGGGGGACCTCATCCTCGTCGTCGCCGACGGCGCGGAGACCGCGAACGACGTCCTCGGGCGGCTGCGCGTCGAGCTGGGCGCGCGGCTCGGGCTCGCGGACCCCGACGAGCTGGCGTACTGCTGGGTCCACCACTTCCCGATGTACAAGTGGGACGCCGAGGGCCATCGCTGGGACGCGACCCACAACCCGTTCAGCGGCGTCGTGCCCGAGGACGAGGTCCTGCTGACGACGACGTCGGGCGACCTCGACGTCCGCGACCCGGGCGACCCTGCCGGCAGGGCGAAGGCGATGCAGTACGACGTGGCCCTCAACGGCTGGGAGCTGGGCGGCGGCTCGGTCCGGATCTGGGACCCGGTGCTGCTCGCCCGCAGCTTCAACCTCCAGGGCTACACGCGCGAGCAGATGCGGGAGCGGTTCGGGGCGATCCTCGACGCGTTCGAGTACGGGGCGCCGCCGCACGGCGGGATCGCGCTCGGCATCGACCGCTGGGCGGCCCTGCTCTCGTACCAGACGAACATCCGCGAGGTCATGGCGTTCCCCAAGACCCAGTCCGGCTCGGATCTGATGCTCGAGGCGCCCTCGGCGCCCGAGGCGAACCAGTACGAGGACCTCGGCCTGCGGTTCGTGGGCGTGCCCGAGCGGCGCTGAGCCCCGGTCGGCGGTGTCGGTCCACGTCCGGCGTCTCGCGTACGGCGACGGGGAGGCGCTCGCCTCGCTGATCGCCAGGGCCGGCGAGCGGGATGAGCTGCGGGCGTTCTCGCCGTGGATCGAGCGGCCCGTGGGCACGCCGATCGAGGGACCCGGCCGTGCCGCGGTCGCCGAGGACGAGACCGGGCTGGTGGGGTTCGTCATCCCGGACCTCAAGGCGCTGGTCGTGGAGCCCGAGCGCCGGATGCAGGGGATCGGGCGCCGCCTGGCGGACGCGGGCGTCGTCATCGAGCGCGAGCGCGGGAACCCGGCGCTGTACCTGGGCGTGCTGCCCGGGGACGCGCGCGGCGAGGCCTTCCTCCGGGCGACCGGGTTCGCGTTCCATTCGGCGGTCCACGACATGGACCTGCCGTCCGACGCGGTCGTCGCCGTGCCGTCCACGCCGGATGGCTACGCGGCCCGGCCGTTCGACCGGGCGCGCGACGCCGAGACGTGGCCGATCGCGTTCAACGAGGCCTTCGCCCAGCACCCGACCCCGCTGCGGCTGGACCCCCTCGACCTGCGACGGTGGCTCGGCGAGCCCGGCTTCCGCGATGACGACACGATCCTCCTGGAGGACGTCGCGGGCACGATCGCGGGCTTCGTGTCCACCGACCCCCGCTACCGGCCCGACGGCTCGATCGTGCCGCGCGCGGAGCTGTGGGCGATCGGGGTGGCGCCGGCGCATCGCGGACGCGGGCTGGGACGGGCGCTGCTGCGGATGGGCGTGGGGTGGCTGCGGGCGCTGGGCATCGAGACCGTGATGCTGAGCGTGAGCACGGCGAACCCGGGCGCGCTCGCGCTGTACCAGGGCGAGGGCTTCGTGCAGACCGGGCAGCGGGATCGGTGGGCGCGTGCGGCGGACGACG
Organism: Chloroflexota bacterium; assembly: GCA_025935655.1. Lineage (GTDB taxonomy): Bacteria > Chloroflexota > Limnocylindria > Limnocylindrales > CSP1-4 > CAIXZV01. The sequence goes on from JAICUV010000072.1 coordinate 6,760, forward strand.
CGGGCACGGGCCCTGGCGCCGCGTCCGGCGCGGAGGCGTGAACCCGCTCGCCGCCGCGGTCGCGCACCCGCGGTCCGCGGCCGTGCTGGGTGCGCTCGCGATCGCCTTCTCCGGGATCTTCTACCTCGACTCGGGCGTGTCGCCCTCCACCGGCGTCTTCTTCCGCTGCCTGTACGGGCTCCCGATCCTGCTCGCGGTGGCGTGGTCGGAGCGCCGGACCCTCGGGCCGATGACCCGCCGGACGATCGGGCTGTGCGTCGTCGCCGGCGCGTTCTTCGCCGTCGACCTCATCACGTTCCACTACGCCGTGGACGTCATCGGCGCCGGGCTGGGGACGGTCATGGGCAACGTCCAGGTCGTCATCGTCGCGATCGTCGCGTGGCTGGTGTTCGGGGAGCGGCCGCGGCGCGAGGTCCTGGTCGCGATCCCGATCATGCTCGCGGGCGTGTTCCTCATCTCGGGCGTCGTGGGGACCGGCGCCTACGGGAGCAACCCGGTGCTGGGAGTGCAGATCGGGCTGGTGACCGCGGTGTCGTACGCCGGGTACCTGCTGGTCATCCGGCGCGCGGCACCGGACCGGCGGCCGGCGGGTCCGGTGGCCATCGCGACGGCCGTGACGGCCGTCTGCGCCTTCGTGTTCGGGGAGCTCGTCGGCGACCTCGACCTGGTGCCGTCGCTGCCGGCGCACGCGTACCTGCTCGCCCTCGGCGTGCTCTCCCAGTCCGTGGGCTACCTGGTGATCCAGGCGTCGCTGCCACGGCTGCCGGCCGTGATCACCTCGGTGCTGCTGCTCGTGCAGCCCGTGACGACGGTCATCCTGGGCGCCATCCTGCTGGCGGAGCTGCCGTCACCGTGGCAGCTCACGGGCGTCGCGATGGTCCTGTTCGGCATCCTGCTCGCGACCGGCGGCCTCCGGCGGATCGCCGGCGCCATGCGAAGCCGGCCGGCACCGGCCTGAGGGCTACGGCGCCGCGCCCAGCCCGTCGAGCATCGTCAGCGTCGCGGCCGCGACCTGCGCCTGCTGGTCCTCGCGGCTGATCGTCGCGGGCTGGTCGTTGGGCTGGCCCGTGTAGTACCCCATCTGCTCGTGGTTGCCGCCCGGGATCTCGATGAACACCGCGTCCGGCGGCAGCGCGGCACGCGCCTCGGGTCCCGACATGCGCGCCGCGCCCGGGTCGAGCGACCCGTAGACCGAGACCGCGGACAGGTCGAGCACGGACAGGTCCGTCGCCGCGTAGGAGGCCCAGAACGCGAGGCCGTGGATCGCGCTCGGGTTGCCGGAGATGTACTGCGCGGCCATCGAGCCGCCGAGCGAGTGGCCCGCCATCGCCCACGTCGTCACCTCCGGGTGGGCCGCGATGACGCCGTCGGCCGCCCCGATCCCGAACACCGCGAGGTTGAACGGCATCGGGGTGATCACCACGAGATAGCCGTGGCCCGCGATGTCCTGGGCGAGCGGCCCGTACGCCTCCGGCGGCACCTTCCCGCCCGGGTACACGATGAGGCCGGTCTCGTGGCCCCCGGCGGACGGGGCCCACTCGAGCCCGTCGGCCGCGGCCGTGAAGGTGACCTCGGGCGTCGACGCGAGTGACGCCGTCGCCTCGGGCAGGAGGGGCTGCGGCTGGACGTACCACGCGAAGCCACCCACCACGACGGCGAGCAGGACGAGCAGCGCGATGCCGACGGTGCGGCGACGCGGGCGGCGCACCGGCCGTCAGTCCTCGAACGCGGCGATCCGGGACGGACCGGGGACGGGTGCGTCGTCGGGTTCGTCCGCGGAGGCGACGCCCCACTCGTGGGCGTGGGCGTCGGCCGGTTCGGGCGGCCCGTCGTAGGGCGGGAGGTCTGCCCGGGGCGTCGAGACGTCGTGGGTGACGCCGGGATCGCCGGTCTCCACGATCCGGAACGCCACCCCGGCGGCCTCGAGATCGGCCAGCAGGTCGGCCGGCATCCGGTCCGTGCCGAGGCTCCCGAGCACGCCGAGGTGGCGGAGCGGCAGCAGGACCGGCCAGCCGGGCTCGCCGTCGAACGCGGGGCGCAGGACCGTGGACCGGTCGTCACCGTGGGCGGCGATGAGCGTGGTCACCGTCTCGGCGTCCACCCAGGCCATCCGCGCGGGCCACACGAGCGCCGCGTCGGTGTCGGTCACGATGGCCCCCGCCGCCTGGGCGCCGTTGACGATCTGGCCGACCGGCCCGCGCGAGGGATCCACGGGCTCCACCAGGGTCACCTCGGCGTTGGCCAGCGCGGCCGCGACGGCCCCGTCCGGGTCGAACGAGCACACGAGGACGGGCGTCGCGCCACCGGCCCAGGCCACGTCCGCGAGGCGGCGGACGCCGGGCGTGCCGTCAGCGTCCGCGAGGGCGGACCCCGGGCTCGCGGCGAGGATGACGGCGGCGACGGTCATGGACGGGGAACCTCCAGCAGTCCGGCCAGTGTATCGAGGACGCGCGCGCATTCGGGAACCCCGGAAGCGGGCTCGGGGTATTGTCCGGTGACGCCCGCCCGACCACGGCGCGATGGCCCTCGGGAGGGGTGACCGCGCCGGCGTCACGTCCGCGCACAGCGCCCGGAGGAGGACCAGCCCTGCCCACGTCCATCGGCCTCGCGCCGGCCGTGCTCAAGCGGAGCCGCGCGGACTGGCCGGTCGTGCTCGCCTCGTGGGTCCTGCTGGCGAGCGCCCTCGCGCTCCTTGCCGCGGGGACGCTGTACACGGACGCCGTGACGCTCGCTGGCCTGCACCGTGAGCTGGAGGCGGCACCGCCGGCGGACCGCTCGGTGATCGTCCGGACGCAGATCCTGGCCGACCGGCTCGACGGCGCGGACCGGACCGTCGTCCCGGAGCTCGAGCGCGTGCTCGCCCCGACCGGCGGCGACATCGTGCGCGTGCTCCGCTCGTCGCCGTACGCCGCGGCGGATGCGGCCGCCGGCAGCGTCACGGACCTGACGCTGTTCGCGGCGTACGAGGGCATCGAGGACCACGCGACGCTGACCGAGGGCGCGTGGGCGACCGCCGGGGCGGCGCCGATCCAGGCGACGCTCTCCGAGGGGGCGGCGGCGGCGCTCGGCGTCCGGGCCGGCGACACGCTGCGACTCGTATCCCGGCTGGACGCCTCGCGCCTGGTCGACGTCGCGATCACCGGCGTCTGGCGGCCGGACCCAGCCGACCCGTGGTGGATGGGGGAGCCGCTCGCCCTCAGCGGCAGCGAGGAGGGCGGCAGCTTCACGACCCACGGGCCGCTCGTCGTGGCGACGGACGACCTCGTGACGGGGGCGCTGGCCCAGCCGCTGGACGCCCAGTGGCGGGCGATCCCTGCTCTCGCCGGGTTCACGCCGGCCAACGTGGACGAGGTCGCGGCCGTCACCGCCAGCGCCGAGGAGCGAATCAACGCGGCGCTGCCGTTCACGAACCGGGCCCAGGTCCTGACCAAGCTGCCGCAGATCCTCGCCTCGGTGGACCGGTCGGTGCTCGTGACCCAGGCGGGGATCCTCCTCCTGCTCGTCCAGTTCGGGGTCCTCGCCGCATACGCGATCGTGCTCGTCGCCGCGCTGCTCCTCGAGCGCCGGCGCACCGAGACCGCGCTCTTGCGGGCCCGCGGCGGCGGGCTCTCGCACCTCGTCGCGATGTCGCTGGGCGAGGCGCTCCTGGTCACCGTCCCGGCGGTGATCGCGGCGCCCTGGCTCGCCGCGCTCCTCGTCCAGGCGGTCCGGCTCAACCCGGCGCTCGAGGGCGTCGGCCTCGAGCCGCCGCTCCCGGGCCCGTCGACGTTCGCGGTCGCCGCGATGGGCGGGCTCGTCGCGCTGCTCGCGCTCACGATCCCCACCGTGGCGAGCGCGGTCAACATCGCCGGCGTCCGCGCGGCCGTCGGGCGCCAGGTCGGCCGGACGCTGCCCCAGCGGCTGGGACTGGACCTCGTCCTCGTCCTCGTCGCGATCATCGCGCTGGCCCAGCTGCGGCTCTACGGGGCGCCCATCACCCGCAACGCGCGGGGCGCGCTGGGCGTCGACCCGCTGCTGGTCGCGGCGCCGGCCATCGGGCTGCTCGCGGGCGCCGTCATCGCGATCCGCCTCGTGCCCCGCCTCGCGGAGCTCATGGAGCGGGTGCTGGCCCGCGGCCGGGGCCTCGTGCCCGCGCTCGCCGGGCGGCAGATCGCCCGCCGGCCGCTGCGCTACACCCGCGCCGCGCTGCTCCTGATCCTCGCGGCGGCACTGGGGACGTTCGCGTCCGCGCATGCCGCGACGTGGACGCGCAGCCAGGCCGACCAGGCCGCGTACGCGGCGGGCGCGGACGTCCGCCTCCAGCCGGGTCCGCGGAGCGCCATCCCGGCGGCGTCGCTCGGCGGCGCCATCCGCGCCGTCCCCGGCGTCACGGCCGCGACCCCGGTCGTCGACGCGGCGATCCAGCTCGGCACGACGCTCCGTGACGGGCAGCTGCGGGGGATCGACGGTGCGGCGATGGCCGACATCGTGCGGCTCCGCGACGATGCCACGGGCGAGGCGACCCGGTCTGCGCTCCGGGCGCTCGGCGCCGCCCGAGAGCCGGCGCCCGGGCTCGCGATCCCCGCTGGGACGCAGCGGCTCTCGCTGACCGTGGACTCCGAGGTCGCGCCGGTCGAGGGGTTCGACCCAGTGGCGAAGGGCAACGACGGGCTGACGTTCTCCCTGCTCCTCCTCGACGCCGACGGGCGGCTCGTGCGCGTGCCGGGCAGCTCCGGCGAGCTCGGGACGAGCGGCGTGCGGCTCGAGGCGCCGCTCGTCGGGTCGGACGGCGCGTCCGTGGCGCTGCCGGCGACGATCGCGGCCGTCCAGCTGGCCGTCACGACCGGCGAGGGCGCCAACGTCGTCGCGGACGGTCATGTCGACGTGACGGGGCTCGCGGCGAGCCCCGATGCGACGGGCGATACCTGGACGCCGCTCCCGGTGACGGGCGGCCGGACGAGAATCGCGATCGAGGGCAACAGCTCGGTGGAGTCGAACCCCCCCGCGAGCCTCCCGGAGCGGATCGACGTCACGCAGCTGTTCGCGCGGCAGCGCCTCCTCTACCAGCGCTCGCTGGTCCCCGGCGATGCGCCCGTCGCGCCGGTGCTGGTGGGGCCGGCGTTCCTCGAGCGCACCGGCGCCTCGGTCGGGGACACGCTCCACGCGAGCGCGTTCGGGGTGCCGCTGACCATCCGGATCGTCGGCGAGGTCGACGGGTTCCCGACGCTCGACGGGGCCAAGCCGTTCGCGCTGATCGACGGGCTCGCCCTCGACCTCGTCCGGCTTGACGCCGGGGCCGCCCCCGTGGACACGAGCGAGTGGTGGGTCGCGACGGAGGATGGATCGAGCGCCGGCGTCGCGGCGGCCGTGGCCGCGGAGCCGATCTCGGCCCAGGCGGTGGTCGACCGCACGGCCGTGCAGACCGATCTCGTGGGCGACCCGCTCGGGCTCGGGGTCATCGGCATCCTCGGGCTGGGGTCGATCGCGGCGCTGCTGTTCGCGGCAATCGGGTTCCTCGTCAGCGTGACGGTGGGCACGGCCGAGCGGCTGGGCGAGCTCGCGCTGCTCAAGGCGCTGGGCCTGGGGCCGCGGGCGCTGCTCACCTGGCTGTCCGCGGAGAGCGTCGCGCTGCTCGTCGTGGGCCTGCTCGCCGGCGTGGGCCTGGGGCTCGTGCTCGCCTGGTTGGCGCTCCCGTTCGCCACGCTGACCGCGAACGGCGAGCCGCCCGTCCCGGCGCCGGTGGTCGTGGTTCCGGCCGAGGCGCTCCTCCCGACGGTCGCGCTGGGCCTCGTGCTGGTGCTGGCGACCGTGCTTCTCGTGCGCCGCCAGCTGCCGGCGGCCAGGACGAGCTCGGTGCTCCGGGCGAGGGACGAGTGATGGCCTGGATCGGGCTGGCGCTCCGCCGTCTCCGCGCAGACCGCCCCGCGACGGTCGGCCTCGCGGTCCTCGTCCTGGTCACGGCGCTGCTCGCCGCGCTCTCTCCGCGCGTGCTCGCCCGCTTCGCGGACGATGCCGTCCGGACCGCGGTGGCCGAGGCACCAGCCGCGGCCCGCAACATCGCGCTCATCCAGCACCTGCTCATCGGTCCCGGCCCAGAGGACGACCCGCTCCAGTTCGTCCGGGCCGCCGGGCTCGAGCGGGAGCGGACGTTCCCCGCGCCGGTCCGCGCCCTCATCACCGGGCGGAGCGCCGCCGTCGAGAGCGGGCGCTTCCACGTGGACAAGGCCACGACCGATCCCGCGTTCGCGCGGCTGCGGATCCAGGAGGGCGTGGACG
>JAICUV010000184.1 GCA_025935655.1 Chloroflexota bacterium
AGCGGTCGTTGCCCCGAGCCGCAGGCCGCGCTCGAGCGTCCGCCGCGCATCGGCGAGGTGTCCCTGGGCGACGCGGATGTCCGCCATGGCGAGGGAGCCGCCCAGCATGTCGGCATGGTGCCCGGCCCGCTCGAGGTCCGCGACGGCCCGTGACCAGGTCGCGTGCGCCTCCTCGAGATCGCCACCCGTCCACTGCGCGAGGGCGAGGATGCCGGCGGCCGCGCCGCGCTCCAGCGGCTGGTCCTCGTTGGCCGAGTCGTACGCCGCCTGCGCCTGGCGGATCGTCTCCTCGATGTCGCCATGCAGCCGGGCGAGGGCCGCGCGGTAGAGCGCGATCGCGCCCGGCAGGTGGCCCACGGCCGTCGGATGGCGGACGACCATGCCCGCGGCCTCGGCCGCAGCGCGCGCGTCCGGCCCCGTCGACGCCGGGATCCATCGCTCCGCAGCCGCGAGACGGGCATCCACGCCCCGCGCCTCGCCGGTCGAGAGCAGCGCACCCGCGTGCGCGATCGCGAGCGCCGGGCGGTTCGCGAAGACGTCGTCGGGCAGGGCATCGAGCCACCGTCGGAGCGTCGCCTCCTGGCGGGTCCGCCGGAGGTCGTGCGCCGCCACCTCGATGAGGTCTGCCGCCCGCGGGAAGTCGCCCGCTGCCAGCGCGTGCGCGATGGCCTCGTGGAGCTCGCCGCGCGCCTCCCACCACGCGCTCGCGCGTGCGTGCAGCACGGCGGCATCGCCCGGTCGTTCGTCGAGCAGTCGCGCGCGCAGCAGGTCCGCGAACAGGTGGTGATAGCGGTACCAGCGTCGCTGGTCGTCGAGGGGGATGAGGAACAGGTTCGCTCGTTCCAGCGCCTCGAGCATCGTGGCACCGCCGGTGTTGCCCGTCACCGCGTCGCACAGCGGCCCCGTGAGCCGTTCCAGGATCGAGGTCGAGAGCAGGAAGTCGTGCACGCCGTCGGTCTGCCGCCCCAGGACCTCGTCCACGAGGTAGTCCACGACGTAGCGGTCGTCGCCGGCGAACGAGGCGACGAAGGACCGAGCGTCGTCTCTGCCCCGCATGGAGATCGCGGCGAGCTGGAGTGCGGCGATCCAGCCCTCCGTGCGTGCCTCGAGCGTCCCGACGTCCGCATCGGCGAGTCCGAGACCCATCCCGTCGTTGAGGTACGCGGCGGCCTCGTCGGGGGTGAACCGGAGGTCGGCCGCCCGGACCTCGACGAGCTGGCCGCGCGCGCGGAGGCGGGCAATCGGCAGCGGGGGGTCGGCGCGCGTGAGGATGACCAGGTGGGCCCGAGGCGGCAGGTGGTCGAGGAGGAACGCCAGGCCCTCGGCGACCTCTGGGCTCTCCACCTCGTGGAGGTCGTCGAGCACCAGCAGCAGGTCCGGGTCGACGGTCGCGAGATCGTTTGCGAGCGCGAAGATCGCGAGGTCGGTGCGGCCGTTGCCCGCCTCGAGGTGCCCGAGGGCCGCCTCGCCGGCACCCGGTGCCGCACGATCCACGGCTGTCGCGACATACGTCCAGAACCGGACCGGATCGGCGTCGGCCGGATCGAGGGACACCCAGGCGACCGACGCCGGCGCACGCAGCCCGTGGATCCACTGGGCGACGAGGGTGCTCTTTCCGAAGCCGGGCGGTGCGGACACGAGGACAAGCGTCGGGACGCCGTCGCGCCCCAGCTGGTCCAGCAGGCGAACCCGACTGACCGTGCTGGGGCGCACGCGGGGGATCTGGAGCTTCGTCTCGAGGAGCGTCGTCACGACGGCCGGATGATGACGTCCTCCGTCAGGAAGCGCCACCCTCCGTTGCGCACGTGGTCAACGAGCCGCCACGGGCTCGAACACCACGACCGCCGTCTCGGTCGAGCGGCGAGCGGCCAGCGCGCCGATGTCGTCGCCCCAGCCCGGGTACTCGCGGAAGGTCGCCCACAGGCGATCGCGCTCCTCGCCGGTGGCCGCACGTGCCCGGACCGAGCGGGGCCCGTCGGGCAGCACGACGGTCGCCTCGGGGGTCGCCTGCAGGTTGAGCCACCACGCCGGCTCGCTCTCGCCCCAGCCGTTCATGGCGAGCGTCACCAGGTTCGCGCCGTCGGGGTAGTAGCCGATGATCGCGGTCCTCGATCGCCCGGAGCGGCGCCCGGTGGTGGTGAGGCGCATCATCCCGAACTTCGTGCCGGCCTCGGCCCGCGAGAGCCCGAAGCGGCCACGGGTTGCCCGGTGGGCGAAGCGGTGCATGGCCCAGAAGGTCCGGATCAGGGGTCGAGGGGGAAGGGACGTGGTGGCCGCCTCGGCGTTCGCGCCGGTCGTGGGGCCGTGGTTCGTCGTCATCGGTCGTCCTCCGTTGCCGAGTGGTGATCGTGGGTGGTGAACGGGGGTCAGGCCGCGGCGGCGCCGCGACTCGGGCTCGAGGCGACGCGCATCGAGGTCATCCGGCTGAGCCCGCCGCGGAGGGCGCCATCCGTCTCGCGGAGCCCGTTGCCGAACCCCCAGGCGACCACGATCGAGCCGAGCCAGACGAGTCCCCCAGCGAGTGCGATCGCCGGCAGGATGCCGAGGGCGCCGAGCCCGAACAGCGTGATGGGCAGCAGCGGCTCGTTGGTTGCGTTGAATGGCCGGACGACCCGGACCGCGAGGTGGCCCGTGCGCTTGGGCTGCCCGAGGCCGAGCAGCAGCGGCAGCGACGGGATGAGCGAGAACAGGATCACCGTCGCGATGCCGACGCCGTGCTCCTTTGCCTCGGCGTTGCCGACGACCGCCAGCCACAGGCCGGCGACGACCAGGAGGTGGCGGCGCTGCGGGCGGAAGCGGAGGCGGGCGAACCGCGCCGGGGCGGGCGCCGACGTCGCGGTGGCAGCAGCTGCCGCGGGCCGGGCCGGAGCCTCGTGCCAGGAGCCCGCGCCTCCGGCCTCGTCCGTCGAACCCGACGCGAGCTGGGTCGCGTTGCGGTTGAAGCCCTTGAACGTCATCCACAGGCCGACCGAGAGCTCCCAGACGAAGATCGGTGCCGTGGCGATCGCGGAGTACGCCGAGCCGAGCTGGTGGAGGCCGAGCACCACGCCTGTGGCCGAGGTGATGAGCAGCGGCGCGCCGATGAGCCCGAGGGCCGGGATCCAGCGCGGGACCAGCCGGAAGCGGTACAGGACGGTTGCGAACAGCAGCGCGTTGAAGCCGGGAATGAGGCCCGGGCCGAGGATGAAGGTCCAGTTGCGGAAGCCGACGAGGCCCTGGCCCACGGCGATGAGCGCTGCATCGTCGGTGCCAGCTGCCGCCCCGGCCTGCCGGATGGACGTGACCGCGAGCAGGGCGCAGATGCCCGGCACGATGATGGCCGCCTCGAGCAGCCGCGTCGCCACGAAGCCCAGTGCCAGGCTGTCGTGGAACCGCCTGAGCACCGAGTACACCGCGACGGCGGAGCCGATGGCGGTGATGGCGTTGATGAAGTCGAGGACGCAGGCGACGAGGATCTGGGTGTCGCCGCCCGTGCCCGTGATGAACCCCGGGTCCGTGAGGATCGGCGCCAGCAGGAGCGCCGCCGGGATCGAGGCTGCGAACGTGATGAGGTAGAACACGCCGCTCGCGAAGGCCGCCTTGCGAGTCGGGTCCGTGGACTGGGTGCTGCGTGCCATCGAGGGTCCTCCCTGATCGCGTCTCCCGGGAACGTCCGGCGGGAGAGGCTGGCCGCAGCGTCGTCATCAGGGTGGTGATCGGGCATCACCAGCCGTGGTGATCCGCGATGGTGATTCGGAGGACGTCAGGCGGTGCCGTCGCGCCCTCGGCCGAGCTCGCCACGGACCGCGGCGCTGCCGTGGACCGCAGACCAGGCCTCGACCGCGTCGGCGAGTGCCACGGAGTCCGGCCGGACCGCGAGGCGGGCGTCCGTGCCACGGATCCCGGCGCCGAGCTCGGCGAGCTCGCCGCGGTACGCGGGCTTGTGGCCGCCCGACCTGCTGACCGGCGGATAGACGTCGAAGTAGCCGTCGCTGGACACGACGATGTTCGAGGCAGGCGAGGAGAAGGAGGTACGGGCCACGAGAGGGGAATCCGATCCGTCGCGCGCTTCGGACCGGCGAAAGAGAGCCCGGCGCAATGGCGACTGCGGTCCCACCATCGGCCCTCTGGTCGATTCCGTCAAACGGCGGCCCGGCTCACGGGTTGATGTCGATCGTCTCAGCTGTTCGCGATCGGCGACCGAGCCCGAACGCCTCGTGATCCCCGCGTCGTGCCGCTTCGACGAGATCCCCCCTCATGCCCTCTCCAGCGCCGGCACGGCCCCGTTGGCACGTGTTGCACCTTGTGACGGAAGCACCCGACCGAAGCCTCGCATACTGACGTCCGCCCACGTCGTCGAGGAGTGACCCGTGCGCCTGGCCTTGGTCCGACCCGCCGGCACCCACAATGCGTTCCACGTGCGCGAGCGCTCGCGCTCCCGGGTCCACGTGCTCGACACGCGGTGCGGCCGGGTCCTCGGCCGCCGATCGACACTGCTGGCGCTGCCATGACCAACGGCACCGTCGAGCCGACCGACGATCGACCCTCGGGGCGCAGGCGGCTCGGGGGCCTGCTGGTCGACCCGGCGCCGCTGCGCCTCGACCGCGACTTCCGGCTGCTGTGGATCGGGCAGGGCATCAGCACGCTGGGACGCACGTTCACCCTGGTCGCGATCCCGTACCAGGTCTACGTGCTCACGGGCGACTTGCTCGCGGTCGGCGCGCTCTCGATCGTCCAGCTCGTCGCGACGCTGATCTTCGCGCTTGGCGGTGGCGCCGTCGCCGATGCAGTCGATCGTCGCAGGCTGCTCCTGCTCACGCAGCTCGGTCAGGCAGGCTGCAGCCTCGCGTTCCTCGCCATCGCGCTCAGCGCGGCCCCATCGTTGCTGGCCATCTACGCGGTGGTGTTCGTGTCCAGCGCGCTCGGGTCGATCGACGGTCCGGCCCGCGCCGCAGCCATCCCCCGGCTGGTCCCGCCGGAGCGCCTCCATGCGGCCATCGGGCTCAACCAGCTCGTCTTCAACGCCGCCTGGGTCATCGGCCCCGCGATCGGCGGCATCATCCTCGCGACGTTCGGCGTCGCGGCCGCCTACGCGATCGACGTCGTGACGTTCGCGTCGGTGATCGTCGCCCTGCTCCTGATCTCGCCCATTCCGCCCGCGGTCGACGCCGTCCGCCCGAGCGTCGCCGCCGTGGCCGAGGGGCTGCGCTTCGCGCGCCGTCGCCGGGAGGTGCTGGCGACCTTCATCGTCGACATCAACGCGATGGTCTTCGGGTCGCCGACCTCGCTGTTTCCGGCGCTCGCGCTCGACGTGTTCATGGTCGGGCCTGCGGGCGTCGGGCTCATGTGGTCCGCGGTCGGATTCGGGGCCATGCTTGGCGCCCTGTTCAGCGGCTGGACCACGACCGTGCGCCGGCCCGGGCGCGCCGTGCTGATCGCGGTCGCGGTCTGGGGGCTCGGGATCACGGGCTTCGGTCTCGCGACGTTCAGCTTTCCGCTCGCGCTGGGGTTCCTGGCCCTTGCGGCCGGCGCAGACGTCGTCAGCGCCGTGCTGCGCAGCGGGATCGTGCAGCTCCTGACCCCGGACTCGCTGCGCGGCCGCGTGTCGTCGATCCACCTCCTCGTCGTCACCTCGGGACCGGAGATCGGCAACGCCGAGGCGAGCCTCGTTGCGTCGGTCATCGGCACCCAGGCCGCGGTCGTGTCCGGTGGTCTGCTGACCCTGGCCGGGCTCGGCGTGATCGCGCTGGCGATGCCGGAGTTCTCGCGGCTGGACATGCGCAGCGCGATCGCCGCCGCGCACGGAGCCACGCCAGCCCAGGGCTAGTGGCGCCGTTCCCGCGGAGCTCGAGGCGGGGCGGGTCGGTCGGGCGAGCCCGCGGCGGCGTCGGGAGAAGCCCCGTCTCAAGCCCTGAATCGGACGAGTCGGCGACGGAGCCGGCGCGCGGTGCCGTGGGAGTGGGGAGAACCACCGCTTCTCGCACGACGGTACCGCACCCGGCGGAGAAGCCTGCTCCAGCATCTCGACGCCGACTGGCCATCGTGTTGGCGCGCCCGGAGGGATTCGAACCCCCGACACTCGGTTCCGAAGACCGATGCTCTAGTCCACTGAGCTACGGGCGCGCGGCTCGCGCATGATACGGCGTGCGGCAGGATCGGGACCCCGGGGATCGTGGTGCCGGCGCCGCCTGCCGTGGAGTCCGGCCCTTGGACGACCAGACGCTCGCCGCGCTCGAGCACGAGAACATGGTCGCCACGATGTCCCGGTTCGGCGCCTCGGTTGAGGGTGCGCTCGTGCGCCACGCCGACGGGGTGTCGCTCATGTCGACCCGGCTCCCGGTACGCCTGTTCAACCAGGTGCTGATCTCCGGCGAGGAGGCGACGGAGGCCGCGCTGCGGTCGGCCATCGAGGACGTGCGGGCACGCACGCCGGCGTGGGTCGCGAACCTGCGCGACGGGCTCGATGACCGTTTCCTGCCGGTCATGGCGGCGCTCGGTCTCATCCCGATCTCGGCGGAGCCGTGGATGCCCGGCATGGCGATGTGGCCGCTGCCGGCGACGCAGGTCGCCCCGGTCCCGGGAGAGCACGAGATCCGGAAGGTCAGCGATGCCGCCGGGCTGGCGGACCACGTCGCCGCCGCGGTGGAGGGCTTCGGCATGCCCCGCGAGTGGCTCCTCGAGCTGATGGGCGAGGCGATCCTCGACGACCCGGCCATCAGCATCTACGTCGGCTACACGGAGGGCAGGCCCGTGACCACCGGGCTCGGCGCGATCACGGGGCGGACCATCGGCGTCTACAACATCTCGACGGTGCCCGAGGCACGAC
>JAICUV010000277.1 GCA_025935655.1 Chloroflexota bacterium
CGACGGCCCGGGCGGCCCGGTCCAGCAGCAGGCCGGCCCGCTCCCGCGAGGAGGCCAGCTGCGCCCTGGGCTCCAGCCTGAGGAGCGCGCGCGCCTCGGCGTCCATGTCGCGGCGCGCCGACGCGAGGCGCCGGGTCGTGGCGGTGGCACCGCGCCCGCCGAGCGCACGAACGGCGGCCGCGACCTCGGCCCGATCGGGTACGACGAGCTCCGCCGCCGCGGACGGCGTGGCGGCGCGGACGTCCGCGGCGAAGTCGGCGAGCGTGACGTCGACCTCGTGCCCGACCCCGCACACGACCGGGATCGGGTGCGCCACGACCGCCCGCACGACCCGCTCGTCGTTGAACGACATCAGGTCCTCCAGCGAGCCGCCCCCACGGGCGAGGATCGTGACCGCGGGCGCCTCGTCGCCGCGACCCTCGGACTGGAGCTCGCCGATCCAGCGCTCCAGGCGCCGGAATGCCGTGACGATGCTGGCGGGCGCACCGTCGCCCTGCACCTTGCACGCGACGAGCACGACCCGCGCCATCGGCCAGCGCCGGGCCAGGACCGTGCACACGTCGCGCCAGACGGCGCCGGTGGGCGAGGTGATGACGGCGATCGTCCGCGGCTGGCGCGGCAGCGGCCGCTTGCGGGCGCTGTCGAACAGGCCCTCGGCCGCGAGGGCCGCCTTGAGCTGCTCGAACCGGATCGCGAGGTCGCCGAAGCCGGACGGCTGGAGCGACTCCACGTAGAGCTGGAGCGCGCCCTGCGGCTCGAACAGGTCCATCCGCCCGTGCGCCACGACCTGGAGCCCCGTCTGCGGCTGGAACGGCGAGCGGACGCGGTCGTCGCGGAACCACACGCACTGGAGCTGGGCCCGCGCGTCCTTGAGCGTGAAGTAGGCATGCCCCGCCGTGGACACGGTGACCCGGCCCACCTCGCCCTCGACCCACAGGTCGCGCAGGCCCTCGTCCGCCCGGACGCGCTCGCGGATGGCGCGGCTGACGTCGGAGACGGTGCGCACCCGCAGCCCGAACGTGCCGCCGGGGATCGCCGGGCGCCGTGGCGCCTCGTCGGGATCGGCGGGCGTCGTGTCCCAGGCGGGCAGCAGCCAGTCCGGGGGCTCCGGTGTCGGGCTCACGACTGGGCTTCGGACACGCCGCCGGCCAGCCGGCTAGAGCCGGGTCTGGTACTCGCCCGTGCGGGTGTCGATGCGCAGCGTGTCGCCCTCGTTGACGAACAGCGGCACCACCACGACGAGGCCGGTCTCCATGGTCGCGTTCTTGCGCGCGCCCTGGGCCGTGTCGCCGGCGAAGCCGGGCTCCGTCTCGGCGACGCGGAGGTCCACGGTGACGGGGAGCTCGATGCCCAGGGTGTCGCCCTGGTACGAGGTCCGGTCCACCGTCATCCCCTCCTTGAGGAAACCGATCGCGTCGTCGAGCGTCTCCGCCCGAAGGCTGAACTGCTCATAGGACTCGGTCTCCATGAAGTGGAGGTCGTCGCCGTCGCGGTACAGGAACTGCACCGGCCGACGGTCGATCTGGGCGCGCGGCCAGCGCTCGCCCGCCTGGAACGACTTCTCGACGGTGCTGCCCTTCTTGACGTTGCGCAGCTTGATGCGGACCTGGGCCGAGCCGCGGCCCATCTTGATGTGGTGGTAGTCGAGGATCTGCCAGAGGTCGCCGTCAAGCTCGATGACGACGCCCTTGCGCAGCTCGCCGGTGCTGATCATGGGGCGGTGCTCCGGTGGCGCGTGGCGCGGTCGGGGGCGTGGCGCCACCCCGCGCGGGTCGATTGGTTGTGCGCCGGGATGCTACCAGAGGCTGGGCGCCCCACCGCCGGAGGACCGGCCGACGTCGAGCGCGATGACCGTGCGCGGGAACAGCGTCAGCCGATCCAGCAGCCCGCGAGACGCGTCGAGGTGGACGAGGTCCTCGATGCGGACGCCGGTCTCCCCCTCGAGGTAGATCCCCGGCTCGACGGAGAACACCGTGGGGCTCGGCAGCGGATCGGCGGTCGCCGTCTGGCCGAGCCGTGGGAGCTCGTGGGTGGCGAGGCCGATCCCGTGCCCCAGGCCGTGGCCGTACGCCGGCCAGCGTCCGTCGTGTTCGATGACCGCGCGCGCCACGCCGTCCAGCGCGAGGCCGTCCGGGAGGGGCGTGGACGAGACGCGCGCCTCGAGCTCCTCGATGACCGCCAGCTGCGCCCGGCGGACCACCTCGTAGACGGCCAGGTCGCGCTCCGACGGGTCGCCCACGAACAGCGTCCGCGTCATGTCGCTTCGATAGCCGTCCACCTGCGCGCCGAAGTCGAACAGCAGGACGGCCCCCGCCCGAACGGGGCGGTCCCCCGGTGCGCCGTGCGGGAGCGCGGCCTCCGGCCCGCCGAGGCAGGCGACGTCGAACGCGAGCGCCTCCGCGCCGCCGGTCCGGAGCAGCCACTCCAGCCTGAGGGCAAGGTCGTGCTCGGTGACCCCGGCGTGGATGTGCGGGAGGAGCGCGGCGAGGGCTCGGTCCGCGACAGCGCAGGCGGCCGCGATCCGCTCGATCTCGTCGGCGGTCTTGACGGCCCGCATCGCCTCCAGCCAGCCGTCCACGGGCACGTGCTCCACGTCCGGCGCCGCGGCCTCCAGGCGCTGCCACAGCGCGTGCGGCACGACCGCGGTCTCGAGCGCGACCCGCCGGGCGCCGACCCGCGCGAGGAGCCCCGCCCATCGGTCCGGCAACGAGTAGCCGATCTCGTCGACCACCGCAGCGGGCGCCTCGCGGCGGGCCTGGATCGTGTACCGCGAGTCCGTGAGGAGGATCACCTCGTCCGCGCCGACCAGGAACTGGCCGGAGTGGGACGCGACCTTCTCCTCGCCCTCGGCGAGCGTGAACCCGGTCACCCAGCGCATGTGCTCCGGGCGCATCCCGAAGTAGGCGTCGATCCCCTCGGCGGCGAGCCGCGAGCGCAGGGCGGCGAGGCGTGCGGGCCGCTGGGCGCGATCCGCCTCCGTCCACCGCCGTCGAGTCGCCGCGTCGGGCGGCGGCGCGAAGTCCGCCGGCTGCGGGAGCGCGCCGCTCAGCGGGTCGGCCACGTCAGTTCTTGCCGTACTTGGCGACGTTCTTCTCGTGCTCCGCCTGGGTCTTCGCGAAGGCGGAGGACCCGGAGCCGTCGCCCTTGGCGATGAAGAACAGGTAGCCCTTCTTCGTGTCCGGATGGAGGACGGCGTCGATCGACTCGACCGAGGGGGAGCAGATCGGGCCCGGCGGCAGCCCGCGGCTCGTGTACGTGTTGTAGCCCGCGATCGCGTCCGGCAGCGGCTTGGGCAGCCGGTAGCCGTCCGGCAGGGCATCCCAGAACACGTACTTCGCCCACGCCGGGATCCTCTGGTCCTGGAGCTTGAGCGTGTCGTGCACGTAGAAGATCGTCGGGTCGGACTGGAGCAGCCCGGTCGGCCACTTCTTCGGGTTGAGCCGGTTCTGGTACACGCCGGCGATCAGGGGCCGCTCCTCGTCGAGGACCGCCTCGCGCTCGACGATCGAGGCCATCGTGAGGACCTCGTAGAAGGTCAGGCCACGCTTCTCGGGCACGTTCAGCCGGTCCTCGCCAACGCGGTCGTAGAACGCGCTGAGCATCATCCGGATGAGGTCCTCGGCCGTCGTCGCGTTGGCGTCGCCGACGCGGATGTCGTACGTGGCCGGGTACAGGAAGCCCTCGAGCGACGCGCCCTTGGGGTGGACGCCCTTCTCCAGCAGCCACGGGAAGTCGGCGAGGAGCTCGTCCGGCGGGTCGGTCGCCAGCTTGTAGAACTCGGCCGGGTCGATCTGCGTGCTGTCGTCCGCCGCGAGCTTGGCGGTCATCTGCTCGATGCGCAGTCCCTCGCGGAACGTGAGCGACACCGTGCGCACGGTGATCCGGTTCGCCACCAGCCCCTCCACGACCTGGGCCGGCGTGAGGTTGCCGGCGAGCGCGAACTGTCCGGCCACGAGCTTCGTCGCGAGATCGTCCTGGCGGGCCAGGAACAGGAACGCCCGCTCGCTCGTGATGATCCCCTGCTCCGCGAGGCGCGGCGCGACGGTCGCCGGCGTGTCGCCGGACACCACGGTGAACGCGATCTCGTCCGCCGTGCCCGGCGCCTGCGCGGTCAGGGCGGCCCCGATGTCCTCGCGCACGAGGTCCTCGACGAACGGGATCCGCAGCGCGGCGGGGTTGTCGTCCGCCCAGGGCACGATGACCGCCCGGACGAGGGGGCGTGCGACCGTCACCATCACCAGCAGGACGCCGCCCGCGAG
>JAICUV010000055.1 GCA_025935655.1 Chloroflexota bacterium
AGCTAGCGGATCGGCTCCAGGTCCACGGTGCGCACGGTGCGGGCGCGGCCGGCCTCGGTGCGCACGGCGGCCGACGGGATGGCCCCGTTCGCCATGCGCTCGATGACGGCGATCTCGCCGGCGTACAGGCCGGTCCCCAGGATGCGGACCTTGTCGCCGACCGCGAGGTCGTGGCGGCCCTCGAGGGCGCCGACGTTGATCGACGTGGCCCCCGGCCGACCGGCGTTCTCCACGCCCGGCTGCGGCTTCGGGGCGGTCTTCTTCGGGGGGATGAAGACCTTGCGCTTGCGTGTGCCCATCAGCGGGCCCCCGCCTGCGGGGTGATGCCGGCGCTCCGGGCCTGTGCGATGCGCGCGCTCGTCGATCTGTTCCTCACGGACACCTCGTTCTGCCGGGTCGGGCAACGACCCTCGGCGCGGGCAGTGTAGCGCCCGTGTCCAAGCGGGCCGTCGCGGACGGGCCGTCCAACGTCCCCACGACCGGTCAGGCGGCGCTGCCCACGACGCGGGCGAGCTCGTCGTTGGAGGGTTCGATGAGCACCTGGCCCGCGGGCGTGACGATGATCGGGATCGCCCGGAAGCCCGCGTCGTCGACCAGCTGCTGGGCCGCCGGGTCCGCCTCGAGGTCCACGTAGCGATACGGCACCCCGACCGAGTCCAGGAACCGCTTCGCCCGGCGGCAGTCGCCGCACCACTCGGCGCCG
The DNA here is from genome assembly GCA_025935655.1 of Chloroflexota bacterium. Taxonomy (GTDB): domain Bacteria; phylum Chloroflexota; class Limnocylindria; order Limnocylindrales; family CSP1-4; genus CAIXZV01. The sequence continues at coordinate 704 of JAICUV010000055.1, forward strand.
TACACCGTGACGATGGGGGGCGTCGGCAGGACAGCCATGGGTCGCATTCTCGGGCACGGGCCGGATCTCCGCCAGCCGCGCGCGGTCAGGCCGGCGCGTCCAGCCCCAGGTGGCCGATCGTCTCGCGCAGCAGTCCCGCGGACCGCCGGAGCGCGGAGGCCTCGTCCGCGGACAGGCCCAGCGGCACGATCCGCTCGATCCCCCGCCGCCCGATCACGGCCGGGAGGCTGAGGTACACGTCGTCGATGCCGTAGTAGTCGCGGATGAGCGAGCTCACCGACAGGACGGTGTGCTGGTCGCGCAGGATCGCCTGGACGATCCGGACGAGGCCCGCCGCGACCGCGTAGTACGTCGCTCCCTTGCGCTCGATGATCTGGTAGGCGGCGTCGCGGGTGTCGGTGTAGATCTTCTCGAGCGCATCCGCGTCGTGCCCGATGCCCGTGGCCACGCCGAAGTCGCGCAGCGGCATGCCCGCGATGTTGGCGCTCGACCAGACCGGAACCTCGGAGTCGCCGTGCTCGCCCGCCATGTGTGCGTGCACGGATCGCGGGTCCACGCCGTAGTGCTCGGCGAGGAGCATGCGGAAGCGCGCCGTGTCGAGGATCGTGCCGCTGCCGATCACGCGCTCGGACGGCAGGCCGCTGATGCGGTAGGTCAGGTAGGTCAGGATGTCGACGGGGTTCGTGGCCACGACGATGATCCCGTCGGGGTTCGCCTCGGCGATCCGCGGCACGAGCTCGCGGAAGATCGCCGCGTTCTTCGCCACGAGGTCCAGGCGGGTCTCGCCCGGCTTCTGCGCGGCGCCTGCGGCGATGACGGTCACGGCGGCGTCCCGACAGTCGGTGATGGGACCGGCCCAGACGCGCGCGGTCCGGGCGAACGGGACCGCGTGCATGAGGTCCATCGCCTCGCCCTCGGCCTTGCGCGCGTTCGCGTCGATGAGCACGATCTCGGCGGCGATCCCGGACAGCAGGAGCGCGAACGCGAACGTGGACCCCACGGCGCCCGTTCCCACGACCGCCACGCGGGTGGGATGGGCGGGGGCGAGCGGATCGGGGGCGGGGGCCACGGTCATGCCCCAACCCTACCCCAACGGGGTGGCAGCGCGGGCCGATCGGCCGGTGCGGCGGGCCCGGTGACCGCGGCATCGTGGCGCGGATGACCGGACCCGCGCCCGCACGCGATCGCCACCCGCTGGCCCTCGCGCTCGTGCTCTACGCGGCGTACATGGCGCTCCACGTCGTCCTCGCGTGGGACGGCGGCGTCGTGTTGCGCAGCCTCGTTCCAGGCATCGAGGGCTGGCTCGGCCCGGCCACCTGGGCGGTCTACGCGGCCTTCGCGCTCCTCGTCGTGGCGCTGACCGGGCGCTGGCGCCAGGTCGGACTCCTGGACCCACCGCGGCCGGGCTGGCTGCGCCTGGTCGCCGTGCCGTTCGCGGCGGGTCTCCCGTTCCTCCTGTTCGGGTGGAACCTGGACGCCGCCGACGTCGTGCCGCTGCTCGTCGTGGGCGTCCCGCTCATCGCGCTCAACGAGGAGCTCATGTTCCGCGGGATCCTGCTGGACCTGCTCGGTCCGCTGGGCGTGCGCCGGGCGGTGACCTGGACCGCGGTCCTGTTCGGTTGCTCGCACCTCGTCAACGTCGTTGCCGGCGCCTACCCGCCGTTCACCGCCATGCAGGTCGCCGCGACGACCGCGGGCGGGATCGCGTTCGCGGCGATCCGGATCCGCTCGGGCAGCCTGTGGCCGCTCCTCGTCCTGCACGCGGCGATCGACGTCGTGGCGATCGCCACGCTGACCGGACCGGCCACCTCGAGCCCGATCCTGCTGCCCGTCCTGTTCGGCTGGCTGGCCGCGAACCTCGCCCTGTGGCGCTACGGCTGGTGGGTGCTCAGGACGATGGAAGGCGACGGCGAAGCGCGGCGGCACGCGCCAGCGCACGGCGGTGCTCCCGCGGCGTGAGGTCCACGGCTCCGAACCGCGCCAGCCCGTAGTCCGCGGCCAGCAGGTCCAGCGCGAGGTCGCCGCGACCCGCGGCCCGGAGCCGCGCGGCGTGCTCGACGGGCGTCTCGCCCGGCTCGCGCCGCAGGGCCGGGTACGCCTCGAGGTCCTCCAGCAGCGCCCGGTACGCGGCGACGGCATCCCTTGGCCTGGCCCGTCGCGCGAACCTGCCTCGGCGCCGTGGGCGCATGCCGTCGTCCCACTCCCCGCGGTCGATCTCGCGGGTCTCGGGCACGTCCGGCTCCTCGTCCCGCTCCCGCCGCAGCCACAGCCGCGCCAGCACCAGGACGGCGATCACCGCGATCCCCAGCACGATCCCCAGCACCCCGAGCACCACGGGCGTCGTGGCCGTTGCGGCCGGGTCGGTCGGGACGCCACCCGAGGGCGGGGTCGGTGGCGGATTCGCGTTGTTCGACGCGAACAGCTGCAGGATCGCCGCGGCCGCCACCGTGCCCAGGACGCTGAGCAGCAGGATCGTGACGCTCCGCCGGTCGAACCCCACGAAGAAGCCCACGACCAGCAACGGCGTCAGGAGCGCCCCGAGGCCCATGACGATGAACGGCCCCGCGGCCACCGACACGGCGACGGACAGCAACGCGGTCGCGCCGAGGAGGAGGAGCAGGAGCGCGACCCACGCGGGGTTGCGCCGCCAGTCCACGGCCGCCCCCGTCGCCACGAGCCCCAGCCGCGCGAGCGCGAGCGCGGCGATCCCCGCCAGGAGGAACACGATCGCCTCGCCCTGTGCCTCCGCGAGGAACCGGCCGCGGGACGGCTCGCTGACCATGCCGCCGAGGATCGCGATCGCCGCCAGGCCCGGGATGGCGATGCCCAGCATGTTCCCGATCCGGTAGGGGTCCGCGGGCAGCCGCGCGTGGGCCACGCCCCGCACGAACGCCAGCGCCCCCAGCCAGCCGCCGATGTTCGCCGCGATCGCCCGCCCGAGGGCGCCGAAGCCCTGCGTCGCGAGGATCTCGCGGACGTCCGGCGCGAGGAGCCAGCCGACCGCGCCGGTGGCGATGGCGAGGACCGCGATGACGGTCGGGGCGCGCTCGACGCCGCGGGCCTCCAGCAGCCTCGCCGCGAGGAGCCCGGCGCACGCGGTGAGCAGGAACCACGGGTAGCCGAGGGTGGGCGGGTGGAGCGTGAACGCCTGGAGCATCCCCGCGACGATCGTGATCCAGGCCGCCTCCGCGAGCAGCGCGAGGACGGTCGGCACGACCTCGAGGACGCGGCCGGCCCGACTCGCGGCCGTCATCGGGCGCTCACGGCGCGATGACCAGTCGCTCGGCCGTCCGCCAGTGGGCGTCCATCACCGCGCGCCGGGCGGTGAGCCCGAGCGCCCGCGCCTGGGCCGCGCCCCGGTCCGCCTGGCGGCCGCAGGCGATGACCACGACGTGGGCGCCCCGCCGCTCGATCCGGCGCAGCGACGTCGCGAGCGGCCGCGGGTCGCGCGCGGTCAGCACGAGCACCGTGGAGCCGGGGCGGGCGGAGCGGGCCGCGACCGCGAGCAGGCGGTCGAACGGCATGGACGCGTGGGCGGAGAGTCGGGCCAGGAGGTCGAGCACGCGCTCCGCCTGCCCGGCGGACGACGACACCGGCACCCGCGCGATGCGGGTCTCGGCGCCCGTGTATCCCGCGGCGAGGAACCCGAACGAGACCCGCCGGCGCGCGAGCTGGCGGACGATCGACGCGGCGACGACGTACAGGTCCTCGACATCGTCGTCGGTCAGGCCGAGCTCCCACGCCGGCCCGTCGGAGGTCTGGACGTCGAGCGCGACGACGAGCTCGCGGTCACGCGACGGTTCGAAGCGCTTGAGCATCGGCCGGTCCAGGCGGGCGCTGGTCCGGGCGTGCACGCGGCGCACGGGATCGCCCGGGGCGTACGGCCGGACGCCGGCGAACCGGGATGGGTCCTCGGCGAGGCCCTGGAGCGCACGGTCGAGGTCGCCCCAGCGGTCCGTCGGGGCGAGCTCCGTGGTCGGGATGACGCGCGGCCAGACGAGGAACGTGTCCGTCGTGTCGCGCTCCTCGGTCGCGGCGCGGCGCGCGAACGGGTCGCCCACGGAGAGCTCCACGGGTCCCAGCGTGTGGAGCCCGCGGCGGTCCGCGGTCACGTGGAACCGGCGCACGACCCGCTCGTACGGCCGCAGCGTCCAGGCGTTGCGCAGGACCGCGGGCTTGTCCTCGTCCGTGACCAGGTCGCGCTCCCGGACCTCGACGCCCGGGCTCGTGTCGTCGTCGGCTCGCAGCCACGCGAGCGGCAGCCGCCGGTGGTTCCAGACCTCGATCGCGAGCGGCAGCTCGTCGCCGAATGCCACGTGCGGGGCGCCCAGGACGCGCCGGTAGCGGACGCCGTCGAGGCCGTTGCGGGCCCACGTCACGTGGACGACCTCGAGCAGCAGCGCGACCGTGCCGAGGAGGATCGCGATCGGGACGCCGAGCAGGCTCCCGAGCAGGACGAGGACGAGCGCCGCGATGACGCGCGCCGCCACCGTCAGCCCCCGCTGCCGGTGACCGGCGGGACGGGCGTCGTGGACAGGACCTCGGCGAGGGCGCCCTGGGCCGTGGCGCCGCGCAGGCTCCGGTCCAGGTTGACCACGAGCCGGTGCTCGAGGACCGCGGTCGCCACCGCCTTGACGTCGTCCGGCGTCACGAACGCGCGACCCGCGAGCGCCGCGGCCGCCTGTGCGGTCCGGTAGAGCGCGACGGTCGCGCGCGGGCTGGCGCCGAGCTCGATGTCCGCGTGGCCGCGCGTCGCGCGGACCAGCGCGACGACGTACGCCTCCACCTCGTCCGCGACGCGGATCGTGCGCACCAGGTCACGCAGGTCGAGCAGACGCTGGCGCGCGATGACCGGCTCGATCGCATCGAGCGGGTCCGCGGCCGCCTGGTGCCGCCGGGCGATCCGGGCCTCCCCGTCCCCGCTCGGATACCCGATCCGGGCGCGCAGGAGGAACCGGTCCAGCTGGGCCTGCGGCAGCGCGAACGTGCCCTCGAACTCCACGGGGTTCTGGGTCGCCATGACGAGGAACGGGTCGGGCAGGCGGTGGGTCGTCCCCTCGACGCTCACCTGGCGCTCCTGCATCGCCTCGAGCAGCGCGCTCTGGGTGCGGGGCGTGGCCCGGTTGATCTCGTCGACGAGGAGGAGGTTCGTGAACACCGGCCCCTCGACGAAGCGGAGCCCGGCCGGCTCGAACAGGCTGGCGCCCGTGACGTCCGACGGCAGCAGGTCCGGCGTCCCCTGGACACGCGCCATCCGCAGGTCGAGGCTGCGCGCGATCGCCCGGGCGAGGAGCGTCTTGCCGGTGCCGGGCACGTCCTCGAGGAGCACGTGGCCGTCGGCGAGCAGGGCGATCGTGACGAGCCGGATCGTGTCCTCGGCGCCGACGACCGCCCGCGCCACCGAGGCCCGGAGGTCGTCCCACAGGCGGCGGCCCGCGGTGAGCACGTCCGGCCGCGCCGGCTGCGTGCCGCTGCCGGTGCCGCTGCCGGGGGTGTCGCTCCCGGTGGTGTCGATCTCGGCCTCCATCGCGCCGCCCTCTTCGTGTCGAGCTTCGTCCATCGCCGTCGTGGAAGCCTACTCGTCCATTGGCGCGCGGGTTCGGGCGATCGGCGGGTGGTTCCGTGTATCGTCGGGGACGGCCCGCATCCCCACGACTTCGAGGTCCACCCGTGCCGCTGCCGTCGCTCGCCCGCATCCCCGCCCCGCCCGACCCGATCCTCGGGCTCGCCGAGACGTTCAGGGCGGACACGCGCACCGGCAAGGTCAACCTCTCGTCGGGCGTGTTCGTGGATGACACCGGCACGACGCCGGTGCTCCAGACGGTCATCGAGGCCGAGCGGCGGCTGGCCGACGCGGCGGGAACGAAGCTCTACCGCCCGATCGACGGCGAGGCCGGGTACCGGGAGCAGGTGCGGGCGCTCGTGCTCGGGGCGGACCACGAGGCGGTGACCTCCGGGCGCGCCCTCGCCACGCAGACGCCGGGCGGCACGGGCGGGCTGCGCGTCGCGGCGGACCTGGTGCGCTCGACCGGCGGCGGCCAGACGATGTGGATGAGCGAGCCGACGTGGCCCAACCACCCGCAGATGTTCCACGCGGCGGGCTTCCGGGTCCGGACGTATCCCTACACCGACCCGACGGGGCTCCGGATCGACGAGGAGGCGATGCTCGGCGCGCTCGCCGGTGCCTCGCCGGGCGACGTCGTCCTGCTCCACGGCGCGTGCCACAACCCCACGGGCGTGGACCCCTCGCCCGAGCTGTGGCGACGGATCGGCGACGTCATCGAGGAGCGACGGCTGCTCCCGCTCGTCGACCTCGCCTACCAGGGATTCGGCGACGGGCTGCGCGAGGACGCGGCCGGGCTGCTGGAGCTCGTGCGACCGGGGTCCGAGCTCATCGTCTCGACCTCGTTCTCCAAGACGTTCTCGCTGTACGCGGAGCGGGTGGGGGCGGTGATCGTCATCGCGTCGTCGGCGGCGGACGCGGCGGCGGTCCAGTCGCACGTGAAGGCCGTGATCCGGGTCAACTACTCGAACCCGCCGGCGCACGGCGCCGACGTCGTGCGGACGATCCTCGCCGACGCCGAGCTGCGCCCGCGCTGGGAGCTCGAGCTCGCGGCGATGCGCAACCGGATCAAGGACAATCGCCGGCTGCTGGTCTCGGCGCTCGAGGCCAGGTCGGTCCCGGGCAACTGGTCGTCGATCGCGACCCAGCGCGGGATGTTCGCGCTGCTCGGGCTCACGACGCACCAGGTCGCCCGGCTGCGCGACGAGCATGGCGTCTACGTCGTGGGCCACGGCCGGATCAACGTCGCGGGGTTCACGCCCGACAACCTCGACCCCTTCGCCGACGCCCTCGCCGCGGTCATCGCGACGAGCTAGTTCGTCTCGCGCGGCGCGCCCGGCGGCCCCGGTCGTGCGTCAACCGGCGTCACGGCGGGGCTCCGGTCGTTCGAGGCGCGCGCCCGCGTCACGCAGCGAAGAGGCGGGGCTCGGGTCCCTCGAGGCGCGCCCAGATCATCGCGGCGCCCGGCCAGGCACCGTCGCCGGTCAGGGCTTCGAGCGCGTCGCGCGGATCGGCCGGGTACGCCTCGCGGAGCTGGCGGCGCGCCGCCACCGCGACCTCGCGATTCGCCCGTGTCCAGCGCACGACGAGCAGGCGCGACACCGCGGGATCGGCCTCGCGCGCCCAGGCAGACCACGGCGTCGCGGAGGGTAGCGAGTCCGCCTTCTCGCGGCTCCAGCGGAGGATCTGCTCGACGCGCCGAACATCCGACTCGAGCTCGGTCGCGACCAGGAGCCGAGCCAGCGGCTCCTCGAGGACGGCGTCGATCCAGCCCCTCGCGGGGCGTTGGACGGCGACCTCGGGCGTTGCGCGCCACCGGCGGTGGAGCGACGCCAGCAGCAGCTCGGCCATGCGGACCTGGTGCCGATCGCGGATCTGCGGACCGGTGTTCGGGTAGGGCCGAGCCGTGAAGTCGGCCCCGAGCGCCGCGGCGATCCGGACGTACGTCTCGATCGATGGCGCCCGGCGCCCGGCCTCCATCTTCGTGATGAACGACGGGTCAACGCCCGCGACACGCGCGACGGCGACCCGGCTCACGCCGGCGTCCACGCGAAGCTGGCGGAGGTCGTCCGCGATCGATCGGCGGATGGCCGCGGCACGGCGGTCGGCGTCGAGCTGCAGTCTGGTCGGCATGCTGGACAGTGAACACCGGGCCGCTCACCCGCGGCTTAAGTGGCACCGCGGCGGGTCACGGGGACCGCCAGTCAAGTTCTCGCGCCCAAGTCGCGAGTCTGGGGGCTACCAGTCCCCCAAACGGCTCCCACAGGGCCTGCCGCGGTCGAATAGAGGCAGTCTCAGGGACCGACAGTCACAACGCGAACGGGCGTGACCCAGAAACGTGACGGCCAGTCCCCGCGGCGGGCGTGCGCGCGGGCGTGCGCGCGGGCGTGCGCGGCAGGCGTGCGGGCGTACAGGCTGGCGTGCGCGGCGACCGCGGCGGGCGTCGGGCGACCACGCACGTGCCCGCCGGGCGTACCGAGGCCCGAGCGGCCACGGCGCACGAACGGCTCACGCCGCCGGCGCGGGGCCCTCGCGGCGCACGAACGAGCGGACGCGCGCCCAGGCACGGCCGCGCTCCTCGGGAGTCGTCAGCGGGATCACCCCCAGCAGCATCGACAGCGAGCCGTACCACAGCGCCGGCAGCGCCAGCATCGCGCCCACGGGGACCGTCCAGCGCTGGTTGCGCAGCGCGCCCCAGACGATGAGCGCCACGCCGATCGGGCCGCGCACGAGGAGCGGGATCGGAATCGACGCCCACGTGCCGCCCTTGCCCGTGTTGGCCGCCAGCAGCTCGAACCAGGAGAACCAGTTGTGCGGCGTCAGGACGAACGACACCGCGACGACTGCGCCCGTCGCCCCCAGCGCGATCGCCAGCGATCGCCACTCGCGGCGCACGGCGAACCACAGCAGGCCGACCCCCGGCGTGATCTTCGTGAGCAGCACGAAGGCCCACGTCCACGGCCAGCGGAACCCCCACACGATCGCGACCGTGAGCAGGAGCGAGATGTTGCCGCCGGCGATCTCCATCGCCCCCACGGCCATGCCGAGCAGGAACAGGTCCCGGCCGGTGAGGACCCACACGGCGCCGATGAGGATCGCCGTCCACGCGGCCACGAACCACGTCCAGGGCAGGAAGTTCAAGGGATAGACGAGCATCGCGAACGCCGGTGAGTACGGGTACGCGCCGATGGCGTTCCAGTCGCTGCGTCCCGTGTACAGGTCCGCGAGGTTGAGCCCGTGGTAGCTCCGTGCGTCCTGTGCGGTGACGACCTGGCCCGAGAACGGGTCGCTGACGTTGATCGAGGGATCGGAGCCCGCGATGACGAGGACCCACACGACCACCGCGACCGCGATGTTGAGCCAGTCGCGGCGCGTCAGGGAGCGGAGGGCGGAGGGCATGACCCGCCCATTGTGGGTCAGGCGCAGGTCACGGGGCCGGGAATCGAAACGGCCGGCGAGTGCCGGCCGTTCGAACGCGTTCGCAGCGCGATGAGCGTTCTCGACGATTGCTCGCGGGATACCCCGCACCACCGATCATCTCGCACCGGTCAATTGCCCCAGACCCTACCGGTCCCCATCGATTCGGTGCCGGGACGCACCGTCGGCGCGCGATTGCGATGGAATCGGAACGGCCCCGCCGGATCCGTCGACATTCGCCGGCGACAGGGCCGTCCACGCGGTTGCCCAGGGGAAGGCGGTTGCCTAGGGGAAGACGGTCCGGACGGTGCTCACGCCGAGGGTCCCGGCGACGGCGTCGTCGAAGGTCGTCTTCGTGTTGCTGTTGAACTTCGGGCCGTACATGTTCTTCACGCCCGAGTACCCGTACGAGTTGAGCGAGCTGAGGATCGTCCCGCTCGCCTTGGTCACGTCACTCGACTCGACCCACGGACCGCCGGACGAGCCGCCCGTCATGTCGCACGCCATCGACCAGGTCGTGTTGCCCGTGTTCGCGTCGGTGCCGATCGGGCCCTTGCAGTAGGTCAGGTCGTAGCCGTGGTACTTCCCGGCCGCGGGATACCCGAACGCCCACAGCGTGTCGCCCTTCGCGACGCCGCTGTACTGGATGCCGAGGCTGCCGACGGTGTCGTCGAGCTTCGCGTTTCCTGAGAGCCCGCCCGTACTGACGCGCGCGAAGCCCCAGTCGTACTGGACCGCGGTGTTGTTGAACGAGCCGGCGGTCGCGAACGACTTGTGGGCATAGAGGGAGTCGGCGACCCAGCAGCCGTACAGGCTGGCGGAGCAGGTGTACGTGCCCTTCGAGTCGAACGACGGGATGAACTCCCAGAACGTGGCGAAGGTGCCGTCGTTCTCCACGACGCAGTGGCCGGCCGTCAGTACGACGGAGACGTTGCTGTTGTTCTCAGTGACCACGGTCCCGGAGCAGATGTAGTCGGAGCCGCCCATCGTGAACAGCACCTTGCCGCTGATCTTGACGATGTCCCCGCCGCCCGTGTACGAGGCGCCGGTCACGGCGCCGGTGCCGCCGCCGCCCGGCTTGGCGTTGGGCTGGAACCCCTTCACCGCGTCGAACGTGAAGTCCCGCGGCTTCGCGTTGGCGATCCGCTGCGGCGTCCAGTAGGCCATCACCTTCGCGTGGTAGGCCGCCCTCGCGTTCGCGGGCTGGGCGGCGGTGACCGCGCCGGGCAGCAGGGCGACGAGCATGAGCGGCGCGAACAGGAGCGCGACCTTGCGAGAACGCACGGGAGACCTCTCGTGGCAGGCGACGAGGAGCGGCGCAACCGCGGTGGCGTCCGAATGAAGCCCCCGCGAGACGCACGGGGAATCTCCCCGATGCCCGCCATGATGGAGCCGCCGTCAAGGTCACCGGACCGCACAGGGAGACGACGCACTGCAGGTCGGGACGACGGCCCGCGGACCCGTACCATGGCCCGATGAAGATCGGACTCGTGCTCCCGATGAACGACTCGGACGGGCCCGGCGCAGGTGCGTGGCCGCGTCTCAAGAAGCTGGCCCGCCTCGCCGAGACGGGCGGGATCGACAGCCTGTGGCTGTACGACCACCTCATCTTCCGCCTCCCGGACCAGGAGGAGGACGGCATCCACGAGGCGATGTCGCTGCTGGCGGCCGTGGCCGGTGCCACCGAACGCGCCGAGCTCGGGACGATCGTCCTCGGGACCGCGTTCCGGCCGCCGGCGCTCACCGCGAAGATGGCGGCGACCATCGACGAGATCGCGAACGGGCGCCTCATCCTCGGCCTCGGGACGGGCTGGCACGAGCCCGAGTACACGGCCTTCGGCTACCCGTTCGACCACCGCGTCGGCCGGTTCGAGGAGGTCCTCCAGATCGTCGTGCCGCTCGTTCGCGGCGAGCGGGTGACGTTCCACGGTCGCTTCCACCACGTCGAGGACGCCGTCCTGATCCCGCCGCCGCCGCGCCCGGGCCGCCTTCCCGGACGGATGCCGATCCTCATCGCGGCAAAGGGCGAGCGGATGCTCCGCCTCACCGCGCGCCACGCCGACGCGTGGAACACCGCCTGGTACGGCTTCCCCAACGAGCGCTCGGCGGGGCGCATCGCGGACGTCCGCGCCGCGTGCGAGGCGGAGGGCCGCGACCCCGCGACCCTGGAGCTCACGGTCGGCCTCACGGTCGACACCGCGACGACCGAGCCCGGCCGGCCCGGCGCCGCGGACGCACTGCCGCCCGACGAGAGCGAGATCGCACGCGCTTTCGACGCGTGGCGTGACCTCGGCATCGGGACGGTGCAGGTCGACCTCCGGCCGGTCGACGAGCGCACGATCGAGCTGCTGCTCGGGGCTCGCCGGCGGCACCTCGGCGAGCGCTGAGCGTGACCGAGCCCAGGGACGTCTCGCCGGCGGTCCTCCCCGAGCACGTCGCGGCCAACCGGGCCTCGTGGGACGCGGAGGCACCGCGGATGGTCGCGGCCGGCGAGCGCTCGTGGCGGGCGCGGCCGGGCGAGGAGACCTGGGGCATCTACGGCGTCCCCGAATCCGAGGTCCACCTGCTCCCCGACGACCTCGCGGGCAAGGACGCGATCGAGCTGGGCTGCGGGACGGGGTACGTCTCGGCGTGGATGGCCCGCCGTGGCGCGCGGCCGGTGGGCATCGACAACTCCGCCCGGCAGCTCGAGACCGCGACCCGGCTCCAGCGCGAGCACGGCCTCGAGTTCCCGCTCCTCCTGGGCAGCGCGGAGGAGGTCCCCTACCCCGACGCCTCGTTCGATTTCGCGATCAGCGAGTACGGCGCCGTCCTGTGGGCCGACCCGGATCGCTGGGTCCCCGAGGCGGCCCGGCTGCTCCGGCCCGGCGGCCGGCTCCACGTGCTCACCAACAGCGTGCTCGCGTACCTCACCGCGCCGGCCGATGCGGACGCGGCGCTCGAGCAGCGACTCCACCGGCCGCAGTTCGGCATGCGCCGGATCACCTGGGACGGCGAGGACAGCGTCGAGTTCCACCTCTCGCACGGCGACTGGATCCGCCTGTTCCGGGCGAACGGGTTCGAGATCCTCGAGCTGCTCGAGCCGCGGGCGCCCGAAGGCGCGACCACCAGCTATGACTGGGCGCCGTACGAATGGGCCCGCCAGTGGCCGGTCGAGGAGATCTGGAAGGTCCGCAAGGCCCGCTGACCGGCCGCGCGAACGCCGGCCGGACAGGACGGTCAGGGAGTCCGGGTCGGGCCGTTCGGCCTTGCGCCCGAGCGGGCCCGCCGCCACCATGGCACCGGCGCCCGCCGATCTGCGCGCCTGGGAGGATGCGTTTCCACATGTCCGCCGTCGTGCTCAGCGCGCGCGACCTGCGCAAGCGATACGGAGCGCTCGAGGCCGTGCGCGGCGTCAGCTTCGAGATCCACGAGGGGGAGACCTACGGCCTGCTGGGCCCGAACGGCGCCGGCAAGACGACGACGATCTCCATGGTCTGCGGCCTGCTCTCCCGCGACGGCGGCGAGGTCACTGTGAACGGCAACCCGATCGACGTGGGCGCCGTCGACGCGAAGGCGGGCATCGGCTTCGTCCCCCAGGAGCTCGCGATCTATCCCGACCTGTCCGCACGCGAGAACCTGGAGTTCTTCGGCCGCCTGTACGGACTCGGCGGGTCGTCGCTGCGCGCCCGTGCCGCCGAGGTGCTGGAGCTCATCGGGCTGACGGACCGGGCCAAGGACCGCACGTCCACGTTCAGCGGGGGCATGCAGCGTCGCCTCAACATCGGGATCGGGCTGCTCCATCGCCCGCGGCTGCTCCTGCTCGACGAGCCGACGGTGGGGGTCGATCCGCAGAGCCGCAACGCGATCCTCGAGTCGATCGCGGCCCTCGGGCGCGAGGGCCTGGCGATCCTGTACACGACCCACTACATGGAGGAGGCCGAGCGCCTGTGCGACCGGGTCGGGATCATCGACGGCGGCGAGATCCGGGCCGAGGGGACGCGCCATGAGCTCGTCGCGCTGATCGGCAAGGAGGACGAGGTCCGGCTCGCGGTCACCGGCAACGTCGGCGCGGCCGTCGCGGCGGTCCAGGCGGTGGACGGCGTGGTCCGCGCCGGCGCGAAGCATGGCGACCTCGAGATCCTCGTGACCGACGCCAGCCGTGCCCTGCCGCGGCTGCTCGACGCCGTCGAGTCGGCGGGGGCGAGCGTCCGCGGGGTGGAGCTCGAGACGCCGGACCTCGAGGCGGTCTTCCTCCACCTGACCGGGCGCGCGCTCCGGGACGCGACCGAGTAGGCCCCGGTCACGCCATGCGCGTCGCCCTCCTCATCGCCGCGAAGGACCTGCGGCAGCGGCTGCGCGACCGGTCGGCGCTGCTCGTGTCGGTGGTCGCGCCGCTGGGCCTCGCGATCATCTTCAGCCAGCTGATCGGGGGCGCGACGGAGTTCTCGACCAGGTGGGTCGTCGCAGACATGGACGGCGGGCGCCTCGCGACCACGCTGCGGCAGGAGGTCATCGGGTCGATGGCCACGGCCGGCGTCGCCCAGATCACCGACGTCACGACCGCGGACGCGGCCACGGCCGCGGTCAACGACGGGAGCCAGGACGTCGCGTTCATCATCCCGGCCGGGTTCACCTCGGCGATCGAGGCCGGCAAGCCCGTCGCGATCGAGGTCGTCGGTGCGCAGGACAGCGGGCTGTCGACCGAGATCGCCCGCTCGCTCGCGCAGCGGTTCGGCGACAACGTCGTGGGCGTCCAGCTCGCCGTCGCCACCGTGCGCGACCTGGTATCGCCATCGCTGCCGCCCGACGAGCAGGCGCGGATCATCGCCGCCGCCGCCGCGGCGCCGCCGCCGGTCGCGCTCGTGGACGAGGCTGCCGCGCTGCGCCAGCTGAGCCTGGCGAGCTACTTCAGCGCGTCGATGGCGATCATGTTCCTGTTCTTCTCGGCCCAGGTCGGCATGGTCAGCATCTTCGAGGAGCGCCAGCAGGGCACGCTCGCACGCATGCTCGCGGGGCCGATCCGGCCGGTGACGATCCTGTTCGGGAAGACGCTCGGCGCGTTCGTGCTCGGGATCGTCTCGATGGCCGTGATCATCGTCGCCACGACGCAGCTCATCGCCGCCGACTGGGGGCCGCCGGCCGGCGTCGCGGCCATCGCGGTCGGGGGCGTGATCGCCGCGGTCGGGATCTCGACCCTGATCACCTCGTTCGCGAACAGCCCGGAGACCGCGGGCGCGGCCAACTCCGCGGTCGCGATCACGCTCGCCATCCTGGGCGGCAGCTTCTCGCCGACGGCCCAGGCCCCCGAGGTCATGGCGACCCTGTCGCTGTTCACGCCCCACGGCTGGTTCATGCGCGGCCTCGCCGACATGCACGGCGCCGGCTCATCCGCCGCGGACGGGCTGCAGGCCGCGGCGGTCCTCCTCGCGATCGGCGCGATCACCGGCGCCATCGGCCTGGCACGCGCCCGTCGCCTCGTGGTGCCCGGATGATCCAGCTCGGCAAGGCCCTCGAGATCGCGCGGATCAACCTGCTGCGCCAGGTCCGCAACCGCCGGAGCCTGTTCTTCCTGATCGTGCTGCCGACGATCATCATCGTCGCGCTCGGCATCCAGTTCGGCGGCGTCTCGCGACCGCGGCTGGGGATCGTCGCACCCCCGGGCGATGCCGCGGGGGCGATGCTCGTGACCGTGATCGGCGAGAACCCCGCCGACTTCGAGATCCGCGAGATCGCCGACGAGGCGACGCTCAGGTCCCAGGTGGAGCGCGGCATGCTCGAAGCAGGGATCGTCGTGCCGGACGGGTTCGCGGCCTCGCTCCAGGGGTCGGGGACGGCGACGGTGACGTACCTCGGCACGACCGATGCGCTGACGCTCGGCCTCCGCGCGCCAGTCGAGGCGGCCATCGCCCGCGTGGCCGCGATCGCCAC
>JAICUV010000360.1 GCA_025935655.1 Chloroflexota bacterium
GTCCCGGTCGCGGGCTACGGGCCGCGGGGCTCCGACGAGGCGGTCGCGAACATCCGCGCCGCCGTGCGGCCGGGCGTGCCCGCGGTGCTGCTGGCCAACCACGGCGTGCTCGTCTTCCACCGCACGCCGGAGCTGGCGGTCCTCGTCGGCGGCGTCGTGGAGGAGGCCGCCCAGGCGGCCATCAACGCGTCGTCGATCGGCGGCCCGGTGGAGATCCCCGCGGACCTCCGTGCGGCGGCGCTGCAGCGCGTGATGGCCTTCGACACGGCGGGGACGATGACCGCCTGACGGCCGGTCTGTCGCACAGCACGAACCCACAGGGAGATGCCCATGACCACCGGCGGACCGTGGCCGACGCTGGACGAGCTGCGCGAGCAGGAGCGGCGGCTCGTGCTCGCATCGCTCAGCGAGGACGACGCGATCGACATCGGCCTGCTGCTGCTCGGCATGGCGACGGAGCGCGACCTCGCGGTGACGATCGAGGTCCGGAAGGGCGATCGTGTCGTGTTCCGGGCGGCGCGCACCGGGACCAACGCCCACAACGACATGTATGTCGCGGGCAAGGCCCGCGTCGTGGAGCGCTTCGGGCACGCCTCGCTGTTCGAGCGCCTGCGCCACGAGGAGTCGGGCACGACGTTCGCCGAGGCGACCTCGCTCAACTTTCCCGAGTACGCGCCGCACGGCGGGGGCGTGCCGCTCGTCGTCGCGGGCACAGGCCCGGTCGGCGTGGCGATCGTGTCGGGCCTGCCCCAGCAGGACGACCACGCGCTGATCGTCGAGGCGCTCGGGACCTATCTCGCCGGACGACGGCCCGCGCTGGGCACGACGTAGGGCGCCACGCGGTCGGCCGCTGTCACTTGCCCGGGGCGTGATCTTCCTGGCTGTGGTGCTTGTTCACGGTTGCGGCCGCGATGGACTTCGCCCGCTTGGTCGAACGGCCCTGCTCCTGCTCGCTTTCCTTGATGTGCTCGTACATCCGCTGCTCTTTCGCGCCGACGTTCGGCAGGTGCTGCTTTCCGGGCATCGGTCGCCTCCTTGCTCGCAGCTCGCGGCTCGTTCCAGTCGATGGCTCGAGACCCGATTGTCACGATCGACCCGTTGCGAAGGCGTAACCGCGGCCCCGCGTGACGTCAAGGGCAGCCGACCTGTCGGCTGACTGCAGGCCGCCGCGGACATCCCTCCGGCCGAACGGCAGCGCAGTTCGCCGCTCGGAGATGCACCGGGCAGCGCCGCCGGAGACGACTGTCCCGAACCTGCAACGCAGCGCCCGGGGACAGGTCGGCCTCTGTCTGGCGCCCGGGGAGAGGATCGCTCCTGCAGGATCGCAAGGAGAGCACCATGCCCCGCTTCGAAGATTCGATCGACGTCAACATGCCCGTTCGCGCCGCCTACGACCGGTGGACGCAGTTCGAGCAGTTCCCGACATTCATGGAGGGCGTGGACCGGGTCGTCCAGCTCGACGACAAGCACCTCGAGTGGACCGCCACCGTCGCGGGGCGCGAGAAGCAGTGGACGGCCGAGATCACCGACCAGACCCCTGACACGCGGATCGCGTGGAAGAGCACCAGCGGCGCGGACAACGCGGGCGCGGTCCTGTTCCAGCCGCTCGGGCCCGACCACACCCGCATCACGCTCAAGCTGGACGCCGACCCCGAGGGACCGGTGGAGTCCCTGGGCGCGAACCTCGGCTTCCTGGAGCGCCGCGTCAAGGGCGACCTGGAGCGGTTCCGCGACCACGTCGAGGCGTCCGGGCCCGGGGGCCAGGGCTGGCGCGGCGAGATCCACGGCGATGACGTGCGATCGGATGGCCAGGCGTGAGCAAGCCCGACCTGGATCCCGGCGCCTACATCGGGCAGGAGCCGGAGCTCGTAAGCGAGCGCATCCCGGGCGGCGTCAAGCCGGAGGACGACCGCGTCGCATACACCTCCTCGCAGCGCGCGGCGGACGGTGAGCCGGGCGCGGACGACCCGGCGGACCCGCCCGCCACCGAGGAGGCCGGCCAGAACCGCTAGGCTGGCGGCATCGGGGGAGCTCGGACGGGCCATGACACTCGAGCGGTACCAGCAGAAGCGGCGGTTCAGCGCGACGCCGGAGCCTCGTGGGCGTCCGCCGCGCCGCACGCGCTCGGCGCGCGGCGGACGGTACGTCGTGCAGCGCCATCGGGCGACCGCGCTCCACTACGACGTCCGGCTCGAGCTCGGCGGCGTGCTCGTCTCGTGGGCCGTTCCCAAGGGCCCGAGCCTGGACCCGGCCGCCCGGCGGCTCGCCATTCACGTCGAGGACCACCCGCTCGAGTACTTCGACTTCGAGGGGGTCATCCCGCGAGCTCAGTACGGGGCGGGCGACGTGATCGTCTGGGACTGGGGCAGGTGGGAGCCGGACGGCTCGGTTGATGATCCCGAGGCCGCCCTGCGGGCCGGGGAGCTCAAGTTCCGACTCGAGGGGGAGAAGCTCCACGGCGGGTTCGTCCTCATCCGCACCGGCCGCCACGGGGCCGCGGGCAAGGAGTTCTGGCTGCTCATCCACCGGCGCGACGACGAGGGCGTCCCCGACTGGAACGCGGAGAAGCACCCGGCGAGCGTGAAGAGCGGCCGGACCAACGACGACATCGCCGCCGGCACGCATGGCTAGCCGGCCGCCGGCGTTCATCCCGCCGATGCTGGCCGTGCTCGTGGCGGGCCCGTTCGACGATCCCGACTACCTGTACGAGATCA
>JAICUV010000032.1 GCA_025935655.1 Chloroflexota bacterium
CGTCGAACGCGTGCATCCCGATGAGCAGGAACAGGGAGCCCGCGGTGAACGCCACGAGATAGGCCAGCTCGTCCTGGTCGCGCGAGGTGAGCGCCATGTTCACTACGAGGACGAGTCCCATGACGACGACCGCGTTGAGCGGGCGCCGGTGCCCGAACACGGCGTACGAGGCGAACTGCGCCGTCCCCCAGATCAGCCCGCCGAGCACGAGGACGTAGTGGATCTCCCGGTCCGTGAACCGGTAGTTGCGCCAGGCGATGTCGAGGTAGGCGTCGATCGTGCCGCTCGCCGTGAACACGAAGGCGGCCCCGGGCGATGCCCCGGGGACGAGCGTCCAGCCGGCGAGGATCGGGAGCAGCAGCCCGGCCATGACCGCGCCCATGAGGTGGCTCGTCCAGCGGCCCCAGCCCACCTTGGGCCCCAGGAAGCCGACGGCGACGCCCCCGACCGCGCACACTGCGAGCACGTCGGTGAGCTGGCCCTTGCCGTTCACCCACCGCGGGTCGTCCACCGCCCAGGCGACGATCACCGCGAGCCCGGTGACCAGGGCGAGCGTCAGCCAGCCCTCCGCCGGCCGACCGATCCGCACCCCGCCGACTGTCATCGTGTCAATGCCTCCGCGAGGGCCTGGTGGGGCTTCACGACGTAGGTGGGGATCTCGAACTCCGAGAGCGCGTGGCGCACCGCACGCGTCCGCTGGCGCTGGGCCTCGGCGACCGCCTCGTCGGGGTCGGGATCGAACTGCGCCCGGTCGAGCAGCACCACGACCGTCCCGATCCCCCGGGTCCGGAGCGTCGCGAGGGGCCGCACGAACGCCGGGTCGTGCGACGACGTGACGACGATCGCGGTCATGCCTCGCCGGAGCCGGTTGACACCGGTCACCAGCGCCTCCTGGAGCGGCGTGCGCCCGTCGGCCTCGACGGCGGCCAGGAGCTGGAGGATCTTGAGCCGCTGCCTCGCCCCGCGGTCGGCGGGGACGACGGTCATGCGGTGGGCACTCACGGTGAGCCCGACCGCGCGGTTCTCGCCCAGCGCCTTGTCCGCGATCGACGCGGCCGCGCGGACGGCGACCTCCGTCGTGGAGTCGTCACCCTGCCCGGCCTCGTTGGCCGCGTCGAGGTCCATGAAGATCCACGCGTCCGCCGTCTGCTCGAGGTCGAACTCCTTGACCTGGATCTCCCCGGTCTTGGCCGTCGTGCGCCAGTGGATCCGGTTCATGGAGTCGCCGGGCGCATAGGGGCGGACGGTCGTCGCGAGGGGCGTCGTCTGGAGCGTGCGCTCCGGCTGGGCGTGCGCTCCCTCGATGTTCGCCGGCGGCAGCTTCCACATCGGCAGCGCATCGATCTTCGGGTAGACCACGAGCGTGATCCCCTGCCCCACGCTGGCGGAGGCCTCGAAGAACCCGAACGGGTCACCGGTCCGGATCTGGAGCGGCTCGATCCGGAAGTGGCCGCGCCGGGCGAGCGGCGTCCGCACCAGCCAGCTCCGCTCCTGACGCCCGCGGAGGCTCAGGGCCCGCCCCGGCAGGCCGCCGGGCAGCGTGGTCGGGTTGTGGATCTCGAGCCACGGCTTGATGAGCCGGCCCGTGTTGCGCAGCGTGTAGGTGACCCGGAGCTTGTCACCCACGTGGCCGGAGAGCTGGCTCACGGCGTATCCCGCCTCCAGGTCGGCGAGGCCCAGGCGGGTCAGGATGTAGCTCCCGCCGCCGACCAGCAGGCCGAGGTACACGAGGAAGAACAGGAACGGCAGGCCGGTCGAGAACGCGGCGACGATCAGGACGACGGCGAGGATCAGGAGCTGGAATCGGCGGAACACGAAGGGGTTGTCCTCCGGGCCGGGCGCTTGGAGACGGATCCGAGGGGAGCGGCCGCTGCCGGCCGGGATGGACGCGGTCAGCCGGCGGCGGTGCTCGGACGGACCTCCCGCGGACCGCCGGTCTGGCGGCTCGCGGCCTCGATCGGGGTGGATTCCACCAGCTCGCGCACGACATGCGCTGCGCTGATGTCGTGGATGGACGAGGAGGTCTTGATGATCACGCGGTGCGCGAGCGCCGGCTCGGCGAGGGCCTTGACGTCGTCGGGGATGACGTAGTCGCGGCCGAGCAGCCCGGCGAGCGCCTGGCTGGCGCGGTAGATCGCGATCGAGCCGCGGGGGCTCGCGCCGAGGTAGACGTCGGGGTGCGTGCGCGTGGCCGACACGAGGCGGACGATGTAGTCGCTGACCGCCGGGTCCACGTAGATCTCGCGCACGGAGGCCTGGAGGCTGCGCAGCTCCTCGACGGAGACGACGTCGCTCAGGTCCTCGAGCGGATGCGTGCGCTTCTGCTCGTCGAGGATGACGATCTCGTCGAGCAGCGCGGGGTAGCCGAGCCGGATCCGGAGCATGAACCGGTCGAGCTGCGCCTCGGGCAGCGCGAACGTGCCCTCGTACTCGATCGGGTTCTGGGTCGCGATGACGAGGAACGGGTCGGGCATCGGGTGGGTGACGCCGTCGATCGTCGCCTGTCGCTCCTCCATGCACTCCAGGAGCGAGCTCTGGGTCTTCGGCGTCGCCCGGTTGATCTCGTCCGCGAGCACGACCTGGCTCATGATCGGGCCGGGGCGGAACTCGAACTCCTGGGTCTTCTGGTTGTAGATCGAGAGCCCGGTGACGTCGGACGGGAGGAGGTCCGGGGTGAACTGGATCCGCCGGAAGGTGCAGCCGAGGCTGCGCGCGATGGCCTTGGCGAGGACCGTCTTGCCCGTGCCCGGGACGTCCTCGATGAGCAGGTGCCCGCGACACAGGAGCGCGACCAGCGCGAGCCGGACCTCGTGATGCTTCCCGACGATGACCCGCTCGACGTTGGCGAGGACCTTGTCCCCGACCAGCTGGATGTTGCTCATCGGTCTCCCGTCGAATGGCGCCGCCCCCGCGGCTGTGCCTCCATGCCGGCGACCTGTCGGTCAGGCCGGCCCTCCGGTGACGCCGCGCAACGGGATCGGGACGCGGGCGACGTCGGTGCCTCTCCTGCAGCAGTGTACGTCCGGCCTTGCGAAAGGGTTCTCATGACACAGGACGTCGGAGACGGTCGATTCGTTCGATCTTCAGCCGCGGAACAGCGTGAGCGTCCCGACCCACAGGACCATGAGCGTGCCGATGGCGCCCATCACGCCGAGGAACGGCTCCCCGCCGGCGAAGGCCGCAACGGCCACGACGCCGAACAGCGCCGCCAGCACCAGGGCGATCACGGCCAGCCCCAGGCGCTCGACGAGCGGGCGCTTGCCCGCGGGGACGGCGGGCGTCGTCTCGCCGGGCGTCGTGTCGCGGGGCGACTCGGCGGGGTCGGGCGTGGTCATGGCGGCAGCCTACCGCCTGCGCGGCGGCCGGAGCCGGCTATGGCTGGCCGTAGAGCTCGAAGTAGCGAGTCATCAGGTCGCCCGCCAGCGGCGCGGCGCGCTCCCCTCCCCGGCCGCCGCGCTCGACGAGCACGGCGATCGCGATCGTGGGGTTCTCGACCGGGGCGAAGCCGATGAACCAGGAATGCGGCTCGCCGCGGCCACCCAGCTCGGCCGTGCCCGACTTGCCCGCGGTCGACACGCCGGCGACCTTCGCACCGGCGGTGAACTGCCGGCCCCACTCGCCCTCCACGGCCTGCTGCATCGCCGCCTGGATCGCCTGCGCGTCGCCGCCCGACAGCACGCGCCGCCACACGGACGGGTCGATCGTGCGGGTGCCCGGTCCGCTGCCCGTGACCTGCGACACGAGGTGGGGCGTCATCAGCACGCCGTCGTTCGCGACGGTCGAGGCGACGAGCGCCATCTGGAGCGGTGTCACGAACGTCTCGCCCTGGCCGAACGAGGCGGAGGCGAGCTCGACGTCGTCGGCGAACCCGCCCGGCGCGCCCCCGCCGCCGCCGGTGACCTGCGACACGGCCGTCGGGAGGTCGAACGGGATCCGGTCGCCGAAGCCCAGCTCCGCGGCGCCGGCGACCAGCCTGTCGCCGCCCGTCTGGAGGCCCGCGAGCGCGTACCAGATGTTGCAGCTGACCTCGGTCGCACCCGTGAGGTCGAGCGCCGTGTCGCCGGTCATCGGGTGGTGGCCGTCGCGGATCCGGAAGCCACTCACGAGCAGGCCCTTCTCCTCCGCGCCGGGCTGCTCGGGGAAGGTGGTCGAGGGGTCGATGCGCCCGCTGTCGAGGCCGGCGATCGCGGTCACGATCTTGAACACGGACCCGGGCACGTACCGCCCCAGCGTCGCGCGCGGCAGCAGCGGATCCCCGCTGTCGCTGCTCAGCTCCTCGAACACGGCCTGGGCCGTGTCCGGGTCGGCGATGCCGTTGGCGTCGTAGACGGGCGTGGAGGCCAGGGCGAGCACCTCGCCCGTGCGCGGATCGAGCATCACGACCGCCCCGTTGTCCTTGCCGAGACCCTGCACGGCGGCGCGCTGGAGCCGGAGGTCGATCGTCGTGCGGAGGCCGAGGGGCTCGTTGGGGGTGGTGTCGAACTTGTTGAGCAGGCCGCCGAGCGCGTCGGACGACAGGCCGATGAGATCCGCGTTGTAGGCCCGCTCGAGGCCGGTCGTCCCGTACTGCCGCGAGGCGTAGCCCACGACGTGGCTGATCGTGTCGTCGCGGTACTCGCGCACGGCCTCGCCGTTGCCGTCGCGTGCGCTGCGCGCGAGCCAGCGCCCGTCGCGGTCGACGATCGGACCGCGCAGCGCGCGGCGCGCGATGGCGATGACCGCGGGGTTGTCGGGCGCCGTCGAGAGCCGTTGCGACTCCACGACCTGCCAGTACCCGGCGCCCAGCGCCAGGATCGCGAACATCAGCGTGATCGCGGTGCCGGTGCGGAGCACGTTGCCCGCGATCGAGCGCCGCGGGGCCGGGCCGGTGACCGGGCCGCTCACGGCGTGCCCCGCCTGAAGGCGGCCAGCCTGCGGCGCCCGGCGCTGGGCACGGCGGGTGGCTCCGGGCCACGGTCGGACAGCGCGAGCAGCAGCCCGACGACGACCGCGTTCGCGAGCAGCGACGACCCGCCGTAGGAGATGAACGGCAGCGTGATGCCCGTGAGCGGGATGATCTTGAGGTTCCCGGCGGCGATGATGAACGCCTGGACGCCCACGACGAGGGCGAGGCCGGCCGCGAGCAGCGCGCGAAAGTCGTCGTGGGCGCTCGCGGCGATCCGCAGCCCGCGCTGGATCACCACGAGGTACAGCCCCAGGATCGCCAGCAGCCCGATGAGCCCGAGCTCCTCGCCCAGCGCGGCCAGCGGATAGTCGGTGTGGACCGCGGGGATCGGCAGGCGCCCGCTGATGGTGGGGAGGCCGGCGCCGAGGCCGACGCCGAGCAGGCCGCCCCGCGCGAAGGCGTACAGCGCCTGGACCGTCTGGTAGCCCACGCCGAGCGGGTCCGCGAACGGGTCCAGCCAGTTGTCCACCCGCTGCTGGACGTGGCCGAACACGTTGTACAGCACGACCGAGCCGAGCAGGAACAGGGCGAACCCGCCCACGACATACGAGGGCCGCCCCGTGGCCACGTAGAGGAGCGCGAGGAACACGGCGAAGAACAGGAGCGCGGCGCCGAGGTCCTTCTGGACGACGACGATCGACAGCGCGATCGCGACCATCACGACCATCGGGGCGAGATACGGGAGCGGCGGGAGCCGGACCGGCCCGATCCTCGTGCTCTCCTCGGAGAGCAGGGACCGGTTCTCCGACAGGTAGCCCGCGAGGAACACCACGAGGATGACCTTCAGCAGCTCGGACGGCTGGCCGGAGAGCGGCCCGATCGACAGCGTGAGCCGCGCGCCGTTGACGTCCGAGCCGAACAGGAACGTGGCGAGCAGCAGCGCGATGCCGGCCGCGGCCCAGGTGTACTTGTAGGTCCGCAGCCACGCGTCCGAGCGAACCGCGAGCGCGAGGGTGGTGATCACGGTCAAGGCCAGCAGCAGCCAGAACAGCTGGAGCTGGCCGAGCAGCAGCTCGGCGCCGAAGAACGACTGGGTGACCAGCCCCTGCGGCAGGCGCTGCATGAGCAGCAGGCCGATGCCCCCGAGCATCGCCGTCGCCGGGAACAGGACCTGGTCGGTGCGCCGACCGGCCAGCACGAACAGGACGTGGACGAGGGCCAGCGCCAGCAGGTACACGAGCAGCGCGCGGGCGTCCGGGGGGCTGAAGTCGAGCGCCCTGATCGTCTTGCCCGCGTCGACCGCCGCCCGGAAGCGCTGCGTGGCCCCGAGCGAGCCCGCCCCGATGACCAGCGCCACCGCGACGAGCGCGAGCAGCGAGAGCTCCGTCGGGCGTGGCCGAGGCCGGATGCGCCAGCGGCCCGCGGCCCGCGGTCGCGCCTGGGCCACGACGCTCACGCGCGGCCCCGGTCGAGCCGGAAGCGGACCTCGCCGACCTGCAGCTCGTCGCCGAACCCGAGCGGCGCCACTCGCTCCACCGGGACGCCGTTCACGAACGTCCCGTTCGTGCTCTCGAGGTCCTCCACGTACCAGGCCCGGCCACGGAACGTGAGCACCGCGTGCTCGGCGCTGGCGAACGGATCGTCGATGACGATCGCGTTGTTCACGTCGCGGCCGAGCGTGGTCAGCGCGTCGAGCGGGAACGTCGTCCCCGCGGGCGGCTCCCCGCCCGGCGCGGCGAGGACCACGAGCCGGCCCAGCTCCGCGGGCCCGCGCGACGCGGCACGCAGGTCACGCAGGAGGACCCGGGCGACCATGAACAGGAACGCGTACAGCGCAAGCAGGAACAGGAGCCTGACGAGCCACAGCGTCAGGACGAAGCCGTCCACGCCCTCAGCCCGGCAGCGTTTCGACGACGAGGATCGTGTCGCCAAGGATGAGCCGGTCGCCCACGCCGAGCGCGATCTCGTCCACGCGGATGCCGTTGACCCGCGAGCCGTTGGTGCTGCCGAGGTCCGTGTAGACGAGGGTGCCCCGGCGCGCCTGCAGCCGTCCGTGTGCACGCGACACGCGGGGGTCGGCGAGGACGAGCCCGTTGTCCCTCGAGCGCCCGAGGGTGAGCGGGGTGCCATCCACCTCGATCGTGCGCTCGGAGCCGTCTGGGGACCACACGCGCAGGATCGCGCGCGCCGCGGACGGCGCGGGACGACGGAACACGAGCGTCTGGGTGCCGTCGCCGCGGACACCCGGGTACGCCTCCTGGAGCGGCGGCGGCGTCACCTGGCGGACCGGGCGATCCGGCTCGATGGCGTCGAGGATCGGGTTGGGCGTCCACGCGGGCGCGGCGACGGGCTCGGCGGCGGGAAGAGAACCGGCGGCCGCGACGGAGCCGGCGGCCGCTGGCACGCCGGGCGAGGCCACCGGCGCCTGCGCACGGGCGGCATCTGCGGGCGCGGGCGCCGGCGCGGGACGCCGGCCGCCGTCGAGCACCGCGTCGACCTCGATCTGCCCCGTCGGCAGCGACGGGTCGGCGACCAGGGCGACGCCCGGCCGACCGGGCAGGTGATAGGCATGCGCCCGCGCAAACGTCAGCGCGGCGTCGGCGAGCCGGCTCGCGAACGCGTCCGCACCCCCGGCCTGGGTCGCGACGGCCTCGAGATCGGCCGGGTTCAGCCGCACGCGGTAGCGGCCGGGCACGACCGTGCGCGCGCCGTCCCTCGTGCGGGCGCGCTCCATCGAGCGCTCCACGCGACGCTCGACCTGGACCGGCTGGACGTGCGCGCGGAACAGGCGAGCCGTGGAGCGCTCGAAGACGCGTTCGAGGAGGCGTTCGACGTCGGCGAGCGAGGCCATGGCGCGCGCCACCGTACCAGAGGATCCGGTTCCGCCCCGTTTCCCGGACGAACGGCGGGCGGGCGCGGTACCTCGGTCGCGGGTCGCGCTTGAACGGCGGGCTATACTCTGGCCCTGCTCGGGGGGGTCCAACCGAGCGCGTCCATGGCTTCGGGGGCGACACTTGACGGAAATCCTCACCGAGTCGTTCTGCGAGCGGTGCGGCACGCGATACACGTTCGAGTCGGCTGCACCGCGGCGATCGCGGATCGGCAGGGTGCGCACGCTCGGGAAGGGCATGAAGAACTTCGTCCTGTCGGACGATTCGTCCTTCTCCGAGGCGATGGCCGAGGCGCGCAGCGAGCAGGAGCTCGCCGCCGTCGCCCACCAGCTCGACGCGTTCCACCAGACCTTCAACTTCTGCCTGACGTGCCGCCAGTACACGTGCGGTGAGTGCTGGAACGAGGCCGAAGGCCGCTGCCTGACCTGCTCCCCGATCCCGGGCATGGAGGAGCCGGCGATGGCCTCCGCGGTGATCGCGGAGGCCCCGGTGCTCGAGCCCGAGGTCGAGCCGGCCGCCGCCGGCGGAATCGACGAGGCCTGGCCCGACGCAGACCTGTCCGCGGGACGCCTCTCACGCGCGCTCGGGCTGGACGAGGCGGAGGCCGAGGCGACCCTGGAGGCCGCCAGCGACGACAGCCTCGTCGAGCACCCCGGCATCGCGGCCGCGGCCGTCGTCGCCGCCGCCGGGGCCATCGAGGCCCCCGAGGTCATCGAAGCCCCCGAGGTCATCGAGCCGGAGCCGGTCGCGGGGCTGGAGCCCGGCCAGAGCCTCGAGGACGCGATCGCGGCCTACGAGGCCGGTCTCGAGGCCGCGAGCGTTCCCGAGCCGGTCGCAGAGACCGCCCCGGAGCCGGTTGCCGAACCGGTGGCCCCGGTCGGGGCCGAGATCCCGGTTGCCGCCGCCGCGATCGCCGATGAGGGCCCGGTCGAGGATGACATGGACCCGCTGCGCGCCGCGATGGCCGCCGCCGCGCTCGTGTCCGCGGTCGACGGCGAGGACCGCGAGCCTGCCGTCGCCCACGAGGATGTCGAGCCCGAGCCGGTCTTCGTGGCCGAGGCGCAGCCCGAGCCGGTCGTCGTGGCCGAGGCGGAACCCGAGACGGTGGTGGCCGCACCGGAGCCCGAGCCCGAGCCGGTCGTCGTGGCCGAGGCGCAGCCCGAGCCGGTGCTGGCCGAGCCGGAGCCCGAGCCCGAGCCCGTCGCCGCCGAGCCCGCGCGCGTGGACGTCGTCCCGCAGCCCCTGTGGCCGCAGCCCGCGCCGTCCGTCGACGCCCCGTCCACGCCCGCGCCGGCGGAGCCGGTCGCGCCGGCCAGCCCGTGGCTCACGGTCGCGCCCGAGGACGGCGACTCGCCGCAATGGCCCGCCGCACCCGCCTGGCCGACCTCGCCGACCAACCGTGAGATGCCTGCCACGCTGGCGGGGCGGCCCCTGCTCCCGCTCGGCGACGCTGCCGGCGTGTGGGCGGCGTCGGCCCGCGAGGTGCTCACGGGCGCAGCGACGGCGCCGGCGCAGCAGGCAGCGGTGGCCGCTCCCACCGCCCAGCCCTGCGTGAGCTGCGGCCTGTCCCTCTCGGCGAACGCGCGGTTCTGCCGCCGCTGCGGCACGCGGCAGGGCTAGTCCCGGGACTCGCTCGCGCCCGAGGGCGCCGACCCGCTCGTCGGGGCCGACCCGGTCGACGGGCCCTCCCCGCCCCCATCCGGCGCATCGAGGGCCGCCGGCGCCCCAGGCTGGGCATTGGCGACGGCCCGCACCCGGGACCAGGAGGCGCCGAGCAGCAGCAGGTTGAAGCTGATCTGCATCCACAGGAGCAGGCCGAACACGGCGACCAGCGCCCCGAACAGCGCGGCATATCCCACCATGCGCGGGGCGATGAACGTGAACAGCTGCGTGAAGCCCGCGAGGGCGATCCCCACGAGGATCGCCGGCCGCAGGAACGCGTGAACCGGCGTCCGCTCCGGCGGCACGTAGCGGTAGACGAGCGAGACCACGAGCACGAACAGGAGGAACGAGCCCAGCGGCGACGCGACCTGGAGGAGGGTCCTCCCGATCCCCGCCACGATCTCCGCGTCCGGCGCGAGATCGACGAACCAGGACGCGATGGACCCCACCAGGAGCAGCGCGATCGGCAGGCCGACGAACAGGAACGTCACGAGCAGGCCGCGCAGGGTCCGGACCACCTCGTTCCGCCGCGGCTGGCCGTGGAACACGCGCGAGAACGCGTAGTCCAGCGACGCATAGAAGCGGCTGGATCCCCACACCAGGCCGACGAGCGCGATGACGGTCGTCGGGACCGCGCCGGCAGCGACCGTCTCGAGGGCGGTCCGCACGACCTCCTCCAGCGGTGGCACCGTCCGCGCGATGAACTCGACGATCCGCTCCTGGGTCGCCGGGTCCGCGATGAACAGCCCGATGACGGAGGCGGCGAGCAGCGCCCCGGGGACGAGTGCGAACAGCGCGCTGTACGCGAGCCCGCCCGCCATGAGCCCGCCGCCGGCGCGGTCGTAGACCTCGAGCGTCGCCATGAGCGTGCGCACGGCGGGGATGCCGCCGACGGTCTCGGCGATTCGCGTCGCGAGCGCCCGCAGCCGGTCGGTGCGCGGCCCGTCGTTCATGGCGTCAGGGCAGGTCCTCGAACAGCCCGGGCTGGAGCTCGTCCGCGCGGACGCGGCGGGGCGCGGCGAGCAGCGCCTTCACCTCGCCCCGGCGCACGAATCGCCTGCCGCCGAGCTTGATGCTCGAGAGCTTGCCCGTGCGCGCCCAGGCGCCGATGGTCTCCGGGCGGAAGCGGACGTTGGCGGCGGCCAGGATCTCCGCGGCCTCGGCGAGAGTGATCCAGTCAGCGGCGGCGGGCATCCGCGATCAGTCTCCGCCCGGGCCGGAGGACGAACCCCCGGACGACGAACCGCCGGACGAGCTCCCCGAGGACCCCGACGACCCCGACGAGGCGTCGCCGGAGGCCTTCCCCGATCCCTCGCCCGACGATGACCCTGCCGACGAGTCCGAGCCCGACCCCTTGGACCCCGAGGCCGAGCCGTCCGAGCCCTTGGAGCCGGCGGACGACCGGGACCCCGCTCCCGACCCGCCTCGATCCTTCTTCGCCCAGCCCGAGCCCCGGTAGTGGATCGTGGGGGGCGCGAACAGCTTGCGCATCGTCCCCGACCTGCCGCACGAGGGGCAGAACTGCGGCCCGGGGTCATTGATGCCGTGGAGGATGTCCGTGCGGTGGTCGCACGCGGTGCAGGCGTATTCGTAGATCGGCATGGCAGTTCAGGCAGGCGTGTGGGTCAGCCGCGGAGCAGCCGCATCCCGCACTTGGGACAGTAGAACGCACGCTCGTGGCCGGACGCGAACCCGCAGTGTGCGCAGACCAGGCCACCGCGACCGGCGGCCGGCACCGGCCGGTCCACCGCGGTCAGGCCCATCGCGTACTGGTTGGCCAGGATGTTCGTGAGGATCCCGCCGAGGATCCGGGACCCGATCCGGTCGGTGTCGCCGCGAACCCCGCGGCCGCCCCAGCCCACGACGCCGCGGACGATCATGTCGCCCGTCGCCTCGTCCCAGTGGGACGCCACGCCGCCGATGATCGCGTTGTACTCGGGATAGCCGGACGTGTCGATCTCGCCGTCGAGGAGGGCGCACGCGAACGTGTCGAACGCGAGGTCCACGGCGTCGATCGACTCGAGGACGACGAGCGCGTGGCGCGTGATCGGGCTGAGGTGATGATGGGCGTTGAGCCACTGCATCGCCTCGGACGGGCGGGCGATCTGCGGGACCGCCTGGGCGTACTCGAGCTCGAGCGGGTCCACGACCTCGACATCGCTCTTCGTGAGCCCCGTGAGCATCGCGGGCAGCTCTGCGAGGGCGCGCGGCCCGGCCTTGAGGCGAACGCCCTCCGTGCTCTTGCCGGCGTAGTACAGCTTGAGCTGGTACTCCTGCGCGACGACCTCCTCCGGCAGGCCGACGGGAGCCGGCGCGGGCTGGGCAGGCGCCGGCTGGTCGGGCTCGGAGCGACGCTTGAAAAGGGGCACGAATACCTCCGGGTCCCCGGCTGGGACGAACGATCGCATCGTACCAGCGCGGAATGGGGACGCGACCGGTACGTTCGGCGAGCGTACCCCCCGCGGCGGATGATGCGCTCCGGGTGCCGGCGGTGGTGTACTCGGACCGTGACGACGGCGCCCGCCGGTCGCGGCACCCCGCCGCTGCGTGGGCCGGGCGAGGAGGAACGATGTTCAACCGCCACCGCGACGAGCCGGCCGTCCCGCCGAACGCCTACCAGATGAAGCAGCGGATGTTCTCGATCGGCGACGACTTCTGGATCGAGAACGGTGCCGGCCAGCGAGTCTTCAAGGTCGATGGCAAGGCGCTGCGCATCCGCAAGACGCTCGAGCTCCAGGCGCCCGACGGGCGGGTGCTGTTCACGATCCGCGAGAAGCTGGTGACGGTGCGCGACGTGATGGAGATCGACGGACCCACGGGGCACGTCGCCACGGTGAAGAAGGCCCTCATCTCCCCGCTACGGGAGCGCTACGACGTCCAGCTCACCTCGGGCGCGAGCTGGAAGGCGCAGGGCAACATCGTCGACCACCAGTACGCGATCAGCGCGGACGACGCGCCCGTCGCCGAGGTCGGCAAGAAGTGGTTCCGCGTCCGCGACACGTACGGCGTCAGCGTGGTCCCGGGCCACGACGACGCGCTCGTGCTCGCCGTCGCGATCGTGATCGACCAGATGGCCCACCCGTCCCGCTGACGGGCCGCGCGGACCGCCCTACCTCGCCAGGCGGTCGCGGAGCCGGTCCACCTGGTCCGCGAGCTCGGCTTCCCGTGCGCGCGCGCCATCGACCACTGCAGCAGGCGCCTTCGAGGTGAACGCCTCGTTCGTCAGGCGGTTCCGCGCCGCGTCGAGCAGCCGCTCCGCGTCGGCGAGCTCCTTCTCGAGCCGTGCGCGGTCCGCCTCGGCCGCCGCGGGGTCGGCGGTCCCGGACCCGACGATCGCCTCGGCGGGACCCGCGATGACCGCGAGACCGGCGCCGGCCGCGCCCGCGGTGCCGTGGAGGTCCTCCCGGGTCAGGTGGCGGCGCAGCGGGCGAGCGCGGGCGAGGCGCTCGACCGCGGGTCGCAGGGCCTCCAGCGCATGACCCAGCTCGGGCTCCACGTAGACGTCGAGGGGGAGCCACGCGCCGGGTTCGAGCTTCGCGTCCGCGCGGGCGTTGCGGACCGCCCGCACGAGCTCCACGAGCGCACCGACGTGTGCCTCCGCCTCGAGGTCGCGCTCCCCCACCCCGGGCCAGCGCGCGACGATGAGCAGCGCCGGGTCCGCGGCGCGATGCGGGAGCGCCTTCCACAGCGTCTCGGTGATGAACGGCATCACCGGGTGCAGGAGCCGGAGGTACGTGTCCAGCGCCTCGACGAGCGCCCACCAGGTCGCCTCGCGCTCGGCGTCGGGCAGGCTCGCGTCCGCGAGGCGGACCTTCGCCAGCTCCAGGCCCCAGTCGCAGAACTCGTTCCAGATGGCGTCGTACAGGAGGCGCGTCACCTCGCCGAAGTTGAACTCCGCCATCGCCCGGTCCACGGACGAAGTGGTGGCGGCCGCGCGCGACAGCACCCAGCGGTCTGCGGGGCCGAGGTGCGTCGCGTCCGGGAGCCGGCGCTCCGCGCCGTCCGCGATGGACGCCGGTCGCGCGCCGAGGACGTACCGCGTCGCGTTCCACAGCTTGTTCGCGAAGTTGCGGGCGTTCTCGACCTTCGCCGGCCCGAACTTCTGGTCCTGGCCGGGCGTCGTCCCGTGCACGAGGGCGAACCGGAGCGCGTCGGCGCCGGACTCGTCGATGGTGGCGAGCGGGTCGACGGTGTTGCCCTTCGTCTTGGACATCTTCGCGCCCAGCGGGTCGCGGATCAGGCCCGACAGGTAGACGGTCTCGAACGGCGCCGAGTCCGTCATGTGGATGCCCAGCATCATCATCCGGGCGACCCAGAAGAAGATGATGTCGTAGCCCGTCTCCATGACGGTGCCGGGGTAGTAGCGCCGCAGGTCCTCGGTGTCGTCGGGCCAGCCGAGCGTGGAGAACGGCCAGAGGCCGGAGCTGAACCAGGTGTCGAAGATGTCGGGGTCCTGGGTAAGCTGGGCCGCGGGGCGGGCGCACACCTCGCAGGCGCTCGGGCCGTCCGGGTCGGAGGACACGGTCACGTGCCCGTCCGGGCAGTACCAGGCCGGGATCCGGTGGCCCCACCACAGCTGCCGCGACACGTTCCAGTCGCGGATGTTCGTCATCCAGTGCTCCCACACCTTGACGAACCGCTCGGGCAGGATGCGGGTCTCGCCGCCTCGCGTCGCCTCGAGCGCGGATGCGGCGAGCGGGCCCGTCTTCACGAACCATTGCGTCTTCAGCCGTGGCTCGACCACGTCATCGCTGCGCTGGCAGCGGCCGATGACCATCTCGTGGGGCTTCTGCTCGCCGAGGTCGCCGCGGGCGGCGAGGTCCTCCAGGACGGCCGTCCGGGCGACGTAGCGGTCCATGCCGTCGTAGCGCGTTCCCGTGCCGGCGATGTGCGCCGCGTCATCGAGGATGGTCGGCATCGCCAGGCCGTGGCGGCGTCCGGTCTCGTAGTCGTCGTGGTCGTGGGCGGGCGTGATCTTCACGGCGCCGGTCCCGAACGCCGGGTCGACCACCTGGTCCGCGATGATGGGCACGTCGCGCTCGACGAACGGGATCCGCACGCGCCGGCCCACCAGGCCCGCGTAGCGCGCGTCCCCCGGGTGCACGGCGACCGCCGTGTCGCCGAGGATGGTCTCGGGCCTTGTCGTCGCGACCGTCACGGTCGCCAGCGGGTCGGGCTGACCCGTCGCCTCGTCGAGCAGGTGGTAGCGCACGGACCAGATCGAGCCCGTCTCGGGCGTCGGGATCACCTCGAGGTCGCTCACGCTCGTGGCGCAGCCCGGGCACCAGTTGACCAGCGCCTCCGTGCGATACGCGAGGCCGTCGCGATACAGCCGCTCGAAGGCCACCCTGACGGCCTTGGCACTGCCGGCGTCCATCGTGTAGCGCAGCCGGCCCCAGTCGCAGCTGCCCCCCAGCCGCCGCTGCTGGCCCAGGATGACCTCGCGCGTGGCGGCGACAAACGCCTGCATCCGCTCCAGGTAGCGCTCGCGGCCGAGCGTCGCGCGGCTCTCACCCTCCTGGGCGAGGATCCCGTCGAGCACGAACTGCGCCGCGATGCTCGCGTGATCCAGCCCGGGCAGGAACAGCGTGGGGCGCCCGACCATCCGCGCGTGGCGGGTCATCAGGTCCTCGACCGTCGTCCGCTGGGCGTGGCCGAGGTGGAGCGAGCCGGTCACGTTGGGCGGCGGCTGGATGAGCACGAACGGCGGCAGCTGCTCGTCCGCGGTGGACCCGGCGCCGTCCGGGGCGAAGACGTCGGCGGCCAGCCAGCGCTCGTAGACGCCGTGCTCGAACTCGGCGGGCACGTACGCCTTCGCGAGGGTCCCGGACGGCTGCGGCTGGGTCATCGATGCGGCTCCCGGATGCTGCGTGCGGCGGGCTGGTCAGGGCCCGAAAACGACAGATCCCCGTCGTCCAGCGGACGAACGGGGTCGTGGTACCACCTGCTGGTTCGGCGTCCGGCGCGGGCCGCTCATCGCGGTCGCGTGGTCCGGCGCCCTCTTCGGCGCGCTATCGGGCGCCACCCGCACGGCTCGCGAGCGACCTTCGGCACCGGGGATCCCGCGCGGCTTGCACCGTCCCGCGCTCGCTGGAGGGCCGTCCGGACCTACTCCTCTCGGTCGTCGCCGTGAGGCGGCCACTCTACCACGCGGTCCACCGCGGTCCCGGTGCCTTCCGGGAGGGCGCCAGCGTCATCGGCGCGGTCGCTGCCCCAAGCCACGCAGCCCCAGCGGCGTGGGTCCGCTGGCAATGCGCGTGACGAATGCCTCTGGCTGGGCGCCAGCCTGCGCGGGACGATCAGGATCGGCGACGCGCCGGGGCCGTCAGCGCGTCCGCCGGAAAGGGGGCGACCCGATGGGCACCCGGTGCTTGCGGCTCTTCGCCTGCCTCGGTGCAGGCTTCCTTCTCACCGCCGGCCTCGCGGCCTGCGAGGGTGCCCTCGTGATCCCATCCGGCGCCCAGACCGTCCACGCCACCGTC
Source organism: Chloroflexota bacterium (assembly GCA_025935655.1). Classification (GTDB taxonomy): domain Bacteria; phylum Chloroflexota; class Limnocylindria; order Limnocylindrales; family CSP1-4; genus CAIXZV01. The sequence continues at coordinate 15,921 of JAICUV010000032.1, forward strand.
ACCCACGGCTCGGTGCGGCTCGAACCGGCGATCGTCCATGCTGGGATGGTCTACATCACCGTCGACTCCGACGGCGCGGAGCTGGTGATCATCGGCGGGGGCGGCGCCGGGCCTGCCGGGCTCACCGGGCTGACGGACGAGCGCCTCGACGCCGTCGTGCATGGCGACCTGGCCTCCACCTACGTGGGGTCCGGCTTCCGGAGCGGCGGCGAGCTGGGGAACGCGAGCGAGCTCGGCGAGCTGTCGGCCGGGAAGTTTCTGTTCCTGCCCGACGGGATCGTCGCCCTGGAGCCGGGGGCCTACGACTCCATCCCCCTCGATGCCACGGCTGTCCTCGAGGTCGTGCCCTGAAGACAGTCGCCGTCCGGCCCGCGGACGGGCATGCAGGGTCCGAGGGCCGCGTCGTCGGCGACGACTGAGCAGGCTGATCTAGCGCTCGCCGATGCCGTTCACCCTCCGGCCGGCGTGCGGGCCGCCCGGGAGCGTGCCTGCTCGCGACGCAGGATGAACAGGCTGACCACGGCGACCCAGGCGGGCAGGAGGAGCAGGACCCAGTCGAGGAACGTGATCACCAGCAGCAGGACGAGCCCCAGCACATAGCCGGTTACGGCGAACCACACGGGGAAGGTGCGCGAGCGCAGTCCGAGCGTGGAGATCGAGATCACGCACACGGCCGCGGCCTTCGTTGCCGAGATGAAGAACAGCGTGTAGCCGATGGCGCGGATCGTCTCCATCTCCGCGCCGGAGGGGATGTCGAGACCGAGGTAGCGGACGCCGACGGCCGGCGCGCCGGCGATCGCCGCTCCCACGAACAGCATGGCGACGAACAGCACCCCGCTGCCGAGGAACACGGTCCCGAAGAAGCGGTCCTCCCGCTCGCCGACCTGGTCCCGGATGACGGCGACGAACCACAGGAACATGATCCCGGCGAACGGGACCAGGTACAGCGAGGCGATGACGTAGGACTGGTCGGCGCCCGCGGCGAACAGCGCGCGGAGCTCCGCGTCGCCGGCGGTGGTGATCGGCGAGGTCCGGATCAGGACGAGCGCCAGCGTGAGCAGCGCCGCGAACAGCATCCCGGCGACGCTCGCGGCCCAGGGTGCGCGGAGGGTGGCGCCCGCGTCCTCGATCACGGCGAGCGTGGAGGCGTCGGCCGCCCCGACCGGAGCAGTCGATCCGTTCGGGAGATCGGGTCGGCTCATTGCGGCACCTCGAGCGGTGGGGCGGACGGCGGCGGTCATCCTCGTCGTGCGCCGGTGACCTGCGCTCGGGATCGCCCGAAGGGGATGATGCGCCGGTCGACGCGCCGACGGATGCTCCACGCGTCGGGGCGCGCCTGAGGGGTCTCATGGCCGGCCCGCGCCCGGAGGAGGGATCGTGCTGGCACCGCTCACCGTGATCGCCGTGGCCGTGCTCGCGTACGCCCTGCTCTCCGGCCGTCTCGCGAGCACCGTCGTCACGGCGCCCATCTTCTTCGCCGCGATCGGGCTGATCGCGGGACCGGTCCTCGGCATCGTCGTGATGGAGCCCGGCGACGAGGCCCTCACCATGCTCCTCGAGGCGGCCCTCGTGATGGTCCTGTTCGCCGACTCCTCGAGCCTCGACGTCCGGCACTTCACCCGCGAGCGGAGCCTGTCCGAGCGCCTGCTGGGGCTCGGGCTGCCACTCACGATGGTCCTCGGCGCGGTGGTCGCGTCGATCCTCATTCCGGGGATCGCCCCGTGGCAGGCGGCGCTCGTCGGCATCATCCTGGCGCCGACGGATGCGGCCCTCGGTCAGGCCGTGGTCGCGAATCCGCGGGTGCCGGCGCTGGTCCGCAACGCGCTCAACGTGGAGAGCGGGCTCAACGACGGGCTCGCGCTGCCGTTCGTCACGATCTTCCTGACGGTGGGCCTGGTCGCCTCCGGGATGGAGGGCGAGCTGCACGCCATCCAGACCCTGCTGCTCGCCCTCGTGGGATCGTCGGCCGTCGGCGTCGCGCTGGGTGTCGGGGGCGGCCTGCTGATCCGCGGCGGCGCGGCGCGAGACTGGTGACCGGCCGCTGGCTCCCCATCTCGCTGGTCGCGCTCGCCGCCGCCGCCTTCTCGGTGGCGGATGCGTTCGAGGCGAGCGGCTTCCTCTCGGTCTGGGTGGCTGGCCTGACGACCGGGATGATGATCCGCGGCCACGTCCCGGAATCGAACTTCCACCTCTCCGAGCAGCTGGCCGAGCTGCTCGCCGCGATCGGCTTCTTCCTCCTGGGCGTGGGCCTCCTCGGCCCGGTCGTCGGGCGCGCGACACCGGTCACCGTGGTCTACGCGGCGCTCAGCCTCACGCTGGTCCGGATCCTGCCCGTCGCACTCTCGCTGCTGCGGACCGGGCTTGCCCGGCCGACCGTGCTGTACGTCGGCTGGTTCGGACCCCGCGGCCTGGCATCGATCGTGTTCGCGGGCCTCGTGGTCGAGTCGGCCGTGCCCGGGGCGAGCACGATCGCCGACGTCATCCTGCTCACGGTCGCGATCAGCCTCGTGGCCCACGGCGCGACCGCCGCCTGGGGCGCCCGGCGCTACGCCGACTGGTTCGGCCGCGCCTCGGCCGCGGACCCGGGGATCCCCGAGGCGGCGGCGCCCGCCGGGCCGTCGAAGGCCGCGGCGCCGCGGGGCTGACGCCTGCGCGACGCAGCCGGGGCCAGGCGCGCGGGTCACGTGCGCGGGCCAGGCGTGCGGTCAACGCGCGCGAGTCGCGGCCGGGTCAGGCGCGCTGGTCAGGCGCGCGAGTCACGTGCGCGGGTCGGGCGGCCGGACCGCCGGGCGGTGGGCGACCGCGCCGTAGATCGAGCCGAGGAACCGGCTGGGCACGCTGTGCAGCCGCTCGGGCTCGTCGAACCCGGCGCCACGGACGAGGCCGCCCAGCCGCCGGAACGAGATCGGGTGCGGGACCCAGGGGTTGCCGCGATCGGCGTCGTACTCCACGACCACCAGGCGGCCGCCCGGCCGCAGCGCGCCGTGGATCGACGCCAGGACGGGCGCGACGCGCTCGACGAAGTGCAGGCTGTTCGCGGCGAGCACCCCGTCGAACGGACCCGCGGGGAGGCCGGCGGAGAAGTCGCCGATGACCGTCTCGAGCGTCGTGTCCGGAAAGCGGTCGTCGACGCGCGCCGAGAGCTCGGTGAGCGCCCAGCGGTCGAGGTCAACGGCCACGATGTCGCCGGCCCCGCCCAGCACGTCCGCGAGCGCGAGAGTGAACTCGCCGTCGCCGGCCCCGAGCTCCAGCCAGCGCTGCCCCGCACCCTCGACCCCGGCCCGGATGAG
>JAICUV010000374.1 GCA_025935655.1 Chloroflexota bacterium
AAGTCCCCGAAGGCTGGCGCGAAGGCGAGCGGGCAGGCCCGCAAGGGGCTCGGCGGGATCTACGGGGCGAGCTTCACCGGCGAGGGCACCCGCGGCCTGACGTTCGAGCGCCGCTGGACGCGGCCGGGCACGCATCCCTACGACGAGATCACCTGGGAATACCGCACCGCGGGCATCAGCTCCGAGACCGGCAAGACCGTCTTCGAGCAGAAGGACGTCGAGGTCCCGAGCTTCTGGTCGCAGCTCGCCACGAACGTCGTCGTCAGCAAGTACTTCCGCGGCCACATCGGCACGCCGGAGCGCGAGCACAGCGTCAAGCAGCTCATCGACCGCGTGGTGAACAGCATCGCCGCCTGGGCGGAGACCCAGCGCTACTTCGCGACGGACGAGGACCTCGCCGCGTTCCAGGCGGAGCTGACCCATCTCCTGGTCCACCAGAAGATGAGCTTCAACTCGCCGGTCTGGTTCAACGTCGGCGTCGAGGCGCGGCCGCAGTGCTCGGCCTGCTTCATCAACTCGGTCCAGGACAACATGAGCTCGATCATGGACCTGGCCAAGACCGAGGCCATGCTGTTCAAGTACGGCTCCGGCGCGGGCGTGAACCTGTCGACGATCCGGAGCTCCAAGGCCAAGATGACGGGCGGCGGGATCGCGAGCGGCCCGGTCAGCTTCATGAAGGGCTACGACGCGTTCGCCGGGGTCATCAAGTCGGGCGGCAAGACCCGCCGCGCGGCCAAGATGGTCATCCTCGACGCCGGCCACCCGGACGTCATCGACTTCATCGAGTCGAAGGCCAACGAGGAGCGCAAGGCCTGGGCCCTCATCGAGCAGGGCTACGACCCGAGCTTCACGGGCGAAGCGTACGGCTCCGTCTTCTTCCAGAACGCCAACCACTCGGTCCGCGTGACCGACGCGTTCATGGAGGCGGTGGAGCGTGACGGCGACTGGACCACCTACGAGGTGTCCGACGGCCAGCCCGCCGCCACGTACAAGGCCCGCGACATCTTCCGCAAGATGGCCGAGGCGGCCCACCTGTGCGGCGACCCGGGCATCCAGTACGACACGACGATCAACGACTGGCACACGAGCGCGGCCACGGACCGGATCTACGCGTCGAACCCGTGCTCCGAGTACATGTTCCTCAACGACACCGCCTGCAACCTGGCGAGCCTCAACCTCATGAAGTTCGTCAAGGAGGACGGCGAGTTCGACGTCGACGCCTTCCGGTTCGCCGCCAAGGTCACGATCACGGCGCAGGAGATCCTGGTCGACAACGCCAGCTACCCGACGCCGAAGATCGAGGAGAACAGCCACCGGTTCCGGCCGCTCGGCATGGGGTACGCGAACCTCGGCGCGCTGTTGATGAACCGCGGGCTCGCCTACGACTCGGTCGAGGGGCGGAACTACGCCGCGGCCATCACCGCGCTGATGCACGGCGAGGGCTACCGCCAGAGCTCGGTCATCGCGCGCGACCATGGCGGCCCGTTCGTCGAGTACGACACCAACCGCGAGTCGTTCCTGCGGGTCATCGGCAAGCACCGCGACGCGGCGTACGAGATCCCGAGCCAGGGCGTCCCCGCGGACATGCTCGAGAACGTCAAGGGCCTGTACGACGACGTCCTGGCCCTCGGCGAGCAGCACGGCTACCGGAACGCGCAGGTCACCGTGCTGGCCCCGACCGGGACCATCGCGTTCATGATGGACTGCGATACGACGGGCATCGAGCCCGACATCGCCCTCATCAAGTACAAGAAGCTCGTCGGCGAGGGCTACCTCAAGATCGTCAACCAAACGGTCCCGGCCGCCCTGCGGAAGCTCGGCTACACGCCGGCGCAGGTCGAAGAGATCATCGCCTACGTCAACGAGCGCGAGACGATCGAGGGCGCTCCCGGACTCAAGCCCGAGCACCTGCCGGTCTTCGACTGCGCCTTCAAGCCGATGAACGGCGAGCGGTCCATCCACTACATGGGCCACGTCCGGATGATGGGCGCGGTCCAGCCGTTCCTCTCGGGCGCGATCAGCAAGACCGTGAACATGCCGGAGGCCGCGACGGCCGAGGAGATCGAGACGGTCTACCTCGAGGGCTGGAAGCAGGGCCTCAAGGCGATCGCGATCTACCGCGACAACTCCAAGCGGAGCCAGCCGCTCAGCACCGGCAAGAAGAAGGACGACGGCGTCGCCGCCGAGGAGTCCGAGACGATCGCCAGCCTGCGCGCGCAGCTCGCGGCCGCCCAGGTCGAGGCCACCCGGCCGCATCGCCACCGGCTCCCTGCCGAGCGCGCGGCGGTCACGCACCGCTTCGACATCTCGGGCCACGAGGGCTACATCACCGTCGGCCTCTACCCCGACGGCCAGCCGGGCGAGATCTTCCTCAAGATGGCCAAGGAAGGCTCGACGATCAGCGGCC
>JAICUV010000294.1 GCA_025935655.1 Chloroflexota bacterium
CGCCAGCTGCGCCGAGATCTCCGACCGGCAGCTCACGCTCTCATACGGGTCAACGGGGACCCAGGTGGTCAACGACACGGTCCTCAACTGGCGCAACGTCGCGCCCTGCGGGAACTAGCTCACCGCATCCTCGCGCTCCTCTCCGGCGGCGGGCTGTCTCCTCGGCCCGCCGCCGCTCTTCGTGCCTCGCTCCGGTGGTTGTCCGTGCCTCGGGCGTGGCGGCCCGGCGCCGCGCGGCGCGCCGATCGTCGTTCCCGCCTTGCCCGACGCCGCGCGGCGCTCCTGGGTCGCCCAGCGTTCCAACGGGAGGCTGGAGCCGTCACTTGGAACGGCCAGCGTTCCAGGTGAGGCCGTCCTTCCTCGGGTGGAACACACGGCGTTCCAACTGACGCCTGCGACCGCTGCTTGGAACGCCCAGCGATCCATGGGCGCCGCCCCGTAGGCCCGGGCCGCTCAGCGCTCGACGGCGCCGGCCCCGAGAGCCGAGCCGCTCAGCGATCCCCGCCGCGCCCCGGAGGCCCGGACCGCCCAGGGACCCACCGCCGCCGGCCCGAGGGCCGGGCCGCCCGGCGATCGCCCGGCGCCGCCCCAAGGGCCAGGCCGCCCAGCGATCCCAGGGCCGGGCCGCGGCGTCCCCGCTGCCCCCGGGACACCCCTCCGCACCCGACCGGACCACCCGTCACTGGTCCTTTCGGGGGATGGCTCCGTAGCTACACCTGAGACTATCGTTGTCCGACGCTGCTACACTCCCGCCTTGAGCCGGTGAGTCGTCTCGGGTGTGCCTCCAGGGGCGGCGTTACGATCCGGCGGGCGTACAGATGTTCTAGCGCTCCGTCGCGGACGGACCACACGCAGCGCCACAACAGCAACGCTCGCACGAGTTGAGGACGCCATCTCGTTGATCAGCGCCAACGTCCCGCAGCGCTTCGCGCGGTCCCGCACAGACCGCCGCCACCGCATCCTCATCGCCATCCTGGCGGTCCCGTTCCTCCTCGGGCTGCTCGGCGCGCCCGTCGCGTCGCCGGGAGCCGTGCAGGGTGACGAGCTCTCGCGCGCCCAGGCGCAGCAGAAGGAGCTCAAGCAGAAGATCGCGGCCCAGAAGGCGCTGATCGCCCGGCTCAACGGCTCGCAGGCGTCCCTCGCCGGCGCGATCGCGCAGACGAAGGACGAGCTGGCGGGGATCACGGACAACCTCGCCGCGACCCGCAAGCGCGTCGCCAAGCTCGTCGACAACATCAACGAGGTCAAGGCCGAATACCAGGACCTGGTCAACCAGCTGTCCGACCTCGACCACCAGCTCGGCAACATCGAGGCCCAGGAGACCGCCAAGAAGGCGGAGCTGGGACAGCGCAAGGCGGAGCTCGCCGACCGGATCCGCCAGGCCTACGAGGCCGAGCGCACGTCGATGCTGGAGACGTTCCTGTCCGGCGCGTCGTTCACGGACATGCTCGCCGAGATGAGCACCCAGCTCGATGCGGCCGAGCAGGACAAGGCCCTCGCGGCGCAGATCGCCGAGGACCGCGAGACGCTGCTCGCCCTGCACCAGACGGTGGACGACACGCGCGCCCAGACGAACGTGCTGCGCCAGGAGACCGCGGTCCAGAAGCAGAAGCTGGACCAGCGCCTGGACGAGCTCAAGAAGGCGCAGGCGAAGCTCAAGAAGCTCGAGCGGGCAGCGAAGGCCGCGCTCGCCGCGCAGAAGGCACGCTACGCACAGATCGCGGCGAACAAGGCCTCCGTCCAGCGCGCGCTCAAGGCGACGGCGGCGGCCAAGAAGAAGCTCGAGAAGCGGATCGACAACCTCGTCGCCCGCCAGTACAACCTGGGCAACATCCCGTCGAAGTTCAACGGGACGCTGCGCTGGCCGATGGGCGGCACGGTGACCCAGCCGTTCGGCTGCACCGGGGTGATCTGGGAGCCGCCGAATGGCGACTGCGCCCACTGGCACAACGGCATCGATATCGTGGCGCCGTACGGCACCGCGGTGCGGGCCTCGGGCGCCGGCCGCGTCGTCTACATCGGCTGGAACTACGCGGACGGCGCGGACCCGGCATGGATCGTGATCATCGCGCACTCCTCCAACCTCACCACCTGGTACGCGCACATGCAGCCGCGCTACCCGGTCCGCGCGGGGCAGGTGGTGTCCAAGGGGCAGGTCATCGGCTACGAGGGCAGCACCGGCCACTCCACCGGCGCCCACCTCCACTGGATGGTCCAGTACAACGGGACGTTCGTGAACCCGCGGCTGTTCACCTGATTGCGGTAGGGTGGTGACCGGGCGCCGAGCACGGCTCGCCCCGATGGCCGACAATCGCGCCATCGCACTCCGCGTTCCCAGCTCCGAGTCGACCACAACCCCCCGGAGGGACGACCGTTGGTGAAGCCGGTGATCGCCGTGATCCTCGCGGGCGGCGAGGGCGAGCGGCTCTCGATCCTGTCGTCGGTGCGCGCAAAGCCCGCGGTCCCCTTCGGCGGCAAGTACCGGATCATCGACTTCACGCTGTCCAACTGCGTCAACTCCGAGATCGACAACGTCGTCGTGCTGACCCAGTACAACCCGCGCTCGCTCAACGACCACATCGGGCTCGGGCGCCCGTGGGACCTGGACCGCAACAAGGGCGGCGTGAAGCTGCTCCAGCCGTACATCAGGCGCGGCCGCGTGGCGGAGTGGTACGGCGGCACGGCGGACGCGGTGCTCCAGAACATCAACGTCATCGAGCACTCCGCGGGCGACACCGTCCTGCTGCTGGCCGGCGACCACATCTACAAGATGGACTACCAGCCGTTCATCGCGGCCCACCGGCGCAAGCGCGCCGACGTGACGATCGCGGTCCGGCGGGTGCCGATCGCCGAGGCGTCGCGGATGGGCGTCCTCGCGCTCGACGAGCAGGATCGCGTCGTCGAGTGGCAGGAGAAGCCGAAGGTCCCCAAGAGCGACCTCGCGTCGATGGGCGTGTACGTGTTCAGCAAGCGGGCGCTCATCCGCTGGCTCCAGGAGGGCCACCGCGACTTCGGCGCGAACGTGATCCCGGCCATGCTCGACGGCGGGGCCCGGGTGTTCGGCTACCGGTTCGACGGCTACTGGCAGGACGTCGGGACGATCCAGTCCTACTGGGAGGCCAACATGGCCCTCCTCGACGACACGCCCGAGCTGGACCTGTACGACCGCGAGTGGCTGATCCACACCCGGTCCGAGGAGCGGGCGCCGGCGAAGGTCGGGCCCACGGCCCAGGTCCACCGCAGCCTCATCTCGCACGGTTGTGTGATCAATGGGACGGTGGTCAACAGCGTGCTCTCGCCGGGCGTCCGGGTGGACGTCGGGGCGGTCGTGCGCGACTCGATCGTCATGTTCGACACCGTGATCCGCTCGGGCGCCGTCGTCGACCGCGCGATCCTCGACAAGGAGGTCGTCGTCGGGCAGGGGGCGATCGTGGGTGACGGGCCCGACTTCGACACGCCGAACAGGGCGGAGCCGTCGCGGCTGAATACCGGGATCACGGTCGTCGGCAAGCAGAGCGTGATCCCGCGAGGGGTGCGCCTCGGCCGCAACGTGAAGGTGGGCGAGCGGGTCCGGTCGTCCGACTTCGGCGTGCGGACCGTCCGCTCCGGCGGGACCGTGGACCGCAAGCCCGCGAGCCGCAAGGCCGTCGCCGACGAGGAACCACCCGTCCGCATCTTCGCCGCGGAGTAGCGTCGGGTCCGGCTCGCGCCTAGCCGCCTCGCCGCCTCCCGTCGCGCAGTCGCCCCACGGGTCGTAGACAGGTCGCTCCTGTCTGCCATGCACCCGGTGGGTGGAATGGCCCGGATCCGGCAACCCGGTGCATACCAGCGGAGGATTCGCGCCGGAGGGCCGCCGGGGCGAAATCCGTCCCTCCGGTAGACTGCCCGCCATGTCATCCGCCCCCAGGGCGTCGGCGATTGCCCCGGCCGACGTCGAGGCCTGGCTCGCGGAGCTGGGCCTGGAGCCCCTGGAGCGCGCGGACCGAG
>JAICUV010000381.1 GCA_025935655.1 Chloroflexota bacterium
CGGAGGTCCATGGCGAGGTTTTCGGCGACATTCGTCCCGCCTCGACGGCGGTCGTCGTGAAGGGCCTGATCGAGCCGTCGCTGCTCGTGGAGATCGAGGCAGACGCCCATCGAGCGTGAGCCGGTGCGCCTGAGCGGCCGGTGCGCCTGAGCGGCGGCGCGCCTGAGCGGCCGGCGGGCTGAGCGCCGGCGCGCCTGCGCCCGCCTGCGCCTACACGATTGGCGCGAACCCCGCAGCCCTGGCGATGGCAACGAGCGCTGCCGCGACAACCAGCCCGATCAGCAGGCTCCGGCGCATCGCGACGATCGTGATGCACAACCCGACCGCCAGCCATTCGATGCCGATGTGGAGCGCCGGCCGCCCGTCCGCGCCCTTGAGCACCACGGTGTCGACCGCCGCCAATGCGGCAAGGACCGAAGGGCCAACGAGCCGCAGATAGAGTCGAAGGCGCTCCGGGAGGCGATCGAAGCCTGGCGCCAGCAGGGGAACGGCCCGGAACGGATACGTCGCGAGGCCCATGAGGAACGCGAGTGGCACGAGCACGGTGCTCATGGCAGCCCGTCGGTCGTGTCGGTTGTGTCGGTCGCGTCGGTCGCGTCGGTCGTGTCGGGGGCACCGGTTGCGTACGGTCCCAGCCGGATCGCCATACCGACCATCGGGCCGACCAGTCCACCCGCGATGATCCCGGCGGCGGGGTCCCACGCGAGCCCCACGGCAACGGCCAGGACGGCACCGCTCACCGCCGCGACGAGCTCGCGTCGGCCGCCGATGAGACCGACCGCAAGGCCTGCCATGGCGGCGGGAAACACGACGTCGAGGCCGAACCGGGTCGGGTCCGGAATCTGGCCCCCGATGGTCACGCCGACGATCGTCGCGAGGTTCCACGGGATGAACGTGCTGAGGATCGCGCCCATCCAGTACCCGCGGACGTCGCCGCGCCCGATGCGCCGGAAGTGGGCGATCGCGAGGGCGAACGCCTCGTCGGTGAGCACATGGGCCATGGCGGCGCGGTGCCAGCGGGGCTGGCCCGCGAGGTACGGCGCGAGGGCCGCCGAATACAGGGCGTGGCGAGCGTTCAGGAACGCGGTGAGCAGGATGATCGCCAGCCACGAGAAGCCACCCGCGACGTAGCCGATGGCGACGAACTGCGAGGCCCCCGCGAAGACGAGCAGGCTCATCGCGCTGGCCTCAGACGGCGAGAAACCCGCGGCCTGCGCCGTGATCCCGTACACGAGCCCGAAGCCGCCCGATGACGCCACCATCCCGAGGCTGTCCTGGAGGAGGCGCCGGCGAGATGCGCGGAGCTCCATCGCCTGTTGTCCTGCAGTCGGCGGGCCGGGCTCCGGGTTCGTGGCGGTGCGAGTGGCGGCGTCGGTGGCGTCGGTCGCAGCTTTGGTGGCAGCGGCGACATCGCTGCCAGCGGCGACACCGGTGCCAGCGGCGACATCGCTGCCAGCGGCGGTCGCGGCGGCGTGGACGTTGCGGGCGACCATCGCTGCCAAGATAACCAATGACTCGCCAATGAAGGGTTACGTTTCGGGGGCGAACTCGCGATGGCGAGGCTCCAACGCGATCTGGGCGCGCCCGTTGCCTTCTGCAATCGCCTGGCCGGGGCCGAATTGTCGACGCGTCATCGGGTGACGCTGGAGCGCGCGGGAGGCGCGGATTCCGTCAAATCACGATTCAGTGACTCTTCGTCAGGGGGTTCCCGTCAGATCCGCTGGCTGGTGACTATCTGACAGATCCTCGACGCCGTCGGCGGAGCAGCCACGCTCGCGGATGGTGCCAAACCCTGGCCGTCCTTGGACGAACAGTCACCCGCTGGAGATTTGACAGAAACGGCGCCGCACATCGCCGGCCTCCGGACCGCTGCGGCGTGGCACGAGAGCGCGAGGCCGCGAGACCACATGGCCGCCAGACCACGTGGCCGCGAGGCCGCGAGACCACACGGCCGCGAGACCACGTCGCGAGGCCGCGAGGCCGCGAGACCACGTGGCCGCCAGACCACGTGGCCGCGAGGCCGCCAGACTGCGAGTCCGCGAGACCACATGGCCGCGAGGCCGCCAAGACCACGTCGCCGCGAGGCCCCGAACGGCCGCTCTCAGCGCAGGAAGGTTTTCCCGCAGGTCCCGTCGCAGACCACGTAGACCGCGTGGAGGTCCCTGGCGTAGCCGGCGGCATGGAGGATGCCGCGACATCCGGAGGTC
>JAICUV010000026.1 GCA_025935655.1 Chloroflexota bacterium
CTCAACCAGATCCTCGTGGAGATGGACGGCTTCGACACGAACACCAACGTGATCGTCGTCGCCGCCACCAACCGGCCAGACGTCCTCGACCCGGCGCTGCTGCGCCCGGGCCGGTTCGACCGGCAGGTCATCCTGGACCGCCCGGACATGAAGGGGCGCACCGCGATCCTCAAGGTCCACACCAAGGGCAAGCCGCTCGACAAGACCGTGTCGGTCGAGGAGGTCGCGCGGCAGTCGCCCGGCTTCTCCGGCGCGGACCTCGCCAACCTCGTCAACGAGGCGGCCATCCTCGCGGCACGCCGCAACAAGAAGGTCGTCGGCCAGAACGAGTTCGCCGAGGCGCTCGAGCGCATCGTCGCGGGCCCCGAGCGCAAGAGCCGGGTCATCAGCGACGACGAGAAGCGGATCATCGCGTTCCACGAGGGCGGCCACGCCGTCGTGCAGCGGATCCTGCCCAAGTGCGACCCGGTCGCCAAGGTCACGGTCATCAGCCGTGGCATGGCCCTGGGCTACACGATGGCCCTGCCGGTCGAGGACCGCTACCTGCAGTCCAAGACCGAGTTCGAGGACAAGATCGCGGGCCTGCTCGGCGGCAACGTCGCGGAGCGGCTGGTCTTCGGCGACACCACGACGGGCGCCAGCAACGACATCGAGAAGGCGACCGACCTCGCCCGGCGCATGGTCACCGAGTTCGGCATGAGCGATCGGCTCGGGCCACTGTCCTTCGGGAAGCGGGACGAGATGATCTTCCTCGGCCGGAGCATGGGCGAGCAGCGCGACTACTCGGACGAGGTCGCCCAGATGATCGACGAGGAGGTCCGGGCCATCATCGACCGCGCCTACGAGCGCGCGACCGAGGTCCTGACCACCTATCGGGACCGGCTGAACAACCTCGCGGAGAAGCTCATCGCGGAGGAGACCGTCGACCAGCCCGAGTTCGAGAAGCTGTTCGACGACCTGCCCCCGAAGCCGGAGCGGTACGCGGGCATCCCGCGGATCGTCGCCCCGGGCGTGGACGGGGACGCCCCGACCGGCCCCACGGCGCCGGCGCCCAACCCCGCACCGCAGCCGGCCTGACCGGCACCCAACCCAGCGCCACACGCGAAGGGCGGACCTCCGGGTCCGCCCTTCGTCCGTCTCCGTCCCGGACACCGCGGGGCGCGCTACGATCGGCGGAGACGCCCGACTGCCGCCTGCTGGAGAACCGATGACCGACACGTTCCCTGCGCCCGAAGCCATGCCGATCGACCTCGACATCGAGGCGGCGCTGGACGAGTCGCGCGAGGCGCGGGCCGAGGCGCTGCTCGAGTTCGCCCGGATCCCGAGCGTGAGCGCGCTCCCGGAGCACGCGGGGGACATGCACACGGCCGCGGAGTGGATCGCCACGCGGCTGCGGAACCTCGGCGCGACCGAGGTCGAGGTGATCGACACGCCGCTCCACCCGATCGTGTACGGCAAGATCCACGAGGCGGAGGGGGCGCCGACGGCCCTCGTCTACTGCCATTACGACGTCCAGCCGGTGGATCCGATCGAGCTCTGGGAGACCGCGCCATGGGAGCCCTTCCTGCGTGACGGGCGGTTCGTGGGCAGGGGCGTCGCGGACGACAAGGGCCAGCTCGTGATGCACCTCTCGGCGCTCGAGGCGATGCGCACGGCGGGCCGCACGCCGCCGGTCAACCTCACATTCGTGTTCGAGGGCGAGGAGGAGTACGGGTCGGAGAGCCTCTACCGCTGGATCGACGCGAACGAGGCGCGCCTGGCGGCGGACGTGGCGATCATCAGCGACACCGGCTTCTTCGAGGGCAACGTCCCCGCGATCACGGTGGGGTTGCGCGGGATCATGTACGCGCAGATCGACGTCGAGCTCTCGCCGGTCGACCTCCACTCGGGCATGTACGGCGGCACGGTCCAGAACCCGGCCAACGCGCTGGCCACGATCATCGCGGCGCTCAAGGGCCCCGACGGGCGGATCCGGATCCCCGGCTTCTACGACGACGTCGAGCCGCTCACGCCGGCCGACCGCGAGGCGCTCGCCGCGCTGCCGTTCGACGACGAGGCCTACCGCGAGGCGATCCCCGTCACGAAGCTGGTCGGCGAGGTCGGCTTCACGGTCCTCGAGAACAAGGGCTCCCGGCCCACGCTGGACGTCAACGGCATGTGGAGCGGGTTCACGGGCGACGGCGCCAAGACGATCATCCCGGCGCACGCGCACGCGAAGCTGTCCACGAGGCTCGTCGCGCACCAGGACCCGAAGAAGATCTTCGACGGCCTGGAGCGGTTCGTCGCGTCCGTGGCCCCGCCAGGCGTCACCGTGACCACGACGTTCATCCACGGCGGGGACCCCAGCCACACCCACACGGATCACCCGGCGACCCAGGCGGCGGCACGGGCGATCAAGGCGGTCTACGGCCTCGACCCGGTGTACATCCGCGAGGGCGGCTCGATCCCGGTCACGGCCGCCTTCACCTCGCAGCTCAAGCTCCCGGTCGTGCTCCTGGGGTTCTCCCAGCCGACGTGCAACGCACACGCCCCCAACGAGTGGCTGGAGCTCGACAACTTCGAGCGGGGGACGCGGGTGCTCGTCCGCCTGTGGGACGAGCTGGCGACGCTGCAGCGCTGAGCCGCGCCCGCGTTCGGACTCAGGGCGGTCGACACCCGGACCATCGGGGGGCTGACCGCCCGAATCGCGGTGCTAGGATGCCCCACACGATGACCAGCCAAGGGCGGAGGACGAACGCGACGTGACGACGGAGACGGGGGCGACGCCGAGAGCCACGTGGCGCCTCGATGGCCCGAACGGGAGCCTGGCTCCGCGATCGGCGATCGAGGTGCTCGTCGATCTCAACGAGAAGGTCACCAGCGGGAAGGTGGGGGAGTACCAGCCGGTTCCCCTCGGCTTCACGCCAATGGACAAGACGATCGGCGGCGGGCTCCGCGCAGGCGAGCTGCTGCTCATCGGTGGCGCGCAGGGCACCGGCAAGACGACGATGGCGCTCCAGATGGCGCGCAACGTCGCCTCGGGCGGCCAGGCCAACGTCCTGTACATCTGCTACGAGCACGACGAGCTGTACCTGCTCAACCGCCTGATCGCGGCCGAGTCGGCGCTGGCGCACCTGCCCCACAAGACCGGGGCGATCAAGATCACGGACGTCCGCAAAGAGATCCTGGGCACGTGGATGGCCGAGGGTGGCGGCGCGGCGCAGCTCGCCGCGAACCCGCGCCTGCGCCCGTCGCTCGACCGGATCGCCCGCTACGGGCAGAACCTGTTCCTCCTCCGCGGGACGCAGACCGCGTCCACGATCGACGGGATGCGCGCCCTCATCCGGCAGCACAAGGAGCTGTCCGGTGACCGGCGGCTGGTCGTGGTCGTCGACTATCTCCAGAAGGTGCCGGTCATCCCGGAGCCGCCCAACGAGTCCGAGAAGGTGACGTATGTCATCAACGGCCTCAAGGACGTCGCCCTGACCGAGGACGTGCCGATGATCGCGATCGTCGCCGCGGACAAGGAGGGCCTCAAGGCGTCGCGGCTGCGCAACTACCACCTGCGCGGCTCGTCGGCGATCAACTACGAGGCCGACATCATCCTGATCCTCAACGAGAAGTACAACATCGTCGCCAAGGTCAACATCGAGTTCAACCCGTACCAGGCGCAGCGCTTCCGCGACTGGGTGATCGTCTCGGTGGAGAAGAACCGCGGCGGCCAGGACGCGGTGGACCTGGAGTACGAGAAGCACTTCGAGTTCTCGTGCTTCGATCCCAACGGGCGGACGGTGCAGGAGAAGCTCATCGAGGAGCGCCTGTACAACGACTAGCGCGGCGCTGATCGGGGCCCCGCTCCCGCACGGAGATCCGGGCGAGCGCTCGCGGTGGGTGTGAGATCAGCCAGATCGCGCCATCGGCGTCCGTGCTTGGCCTGGTTGGCAGCGCGTGGCGGCTGTCTGACCCCGGAACGCGCGCTCTGGCGCCGCATCCGTCTCGGTTGACGCGATCTGGAGCGTCGCGGACCCCGATAGAGCGGCGCGGCGGTCAGGCCGCGCACCACGTGCGGCCATCGGCGCGGTAGAGTCAGCGCATGACCATGCAGCACGAGGCCGACTTCCCCGAGGTCGTCGAGATCGTCGTCGAGATCCCGCGCGGCAGCCGCAACAAGTACGAGTACGACGAGGAGGCGGGGGTCTACCGGCTGGACCGGGTCCTGAGCTCCGCGGTGTTCTACAACTTCGACTACGGGTTCATCGAGGGTACGCGCGCGGATGACGGCGATCACACCGATGCGCTGCTGATCATCGACGAGCCCACGTTCACCGGCTGCCACGTCTGGGCGCGGCCCATCGGGGGGCTCGAGATGCGCGACGAGAAGGGGTTCGACTTCAAGACCCTGTGCGTCGCCCTCGGCGACCCGCACCAGCAGCACATCGAGCGCCTGGAGCAGATGCGCCCACACCGGCTCGTGGAGATCGAGCACTTCTTCAACACCTACAAGATGCTCGAGGACAAGGACGTCGACGTGCTCGGGTGGCGGGACCACGAGCGGGCGCGTGAGGTCCTCACGAGCGACCGCGAGCGCTACCTGCGCCAGACGGGTGGCTGAGCCGCCCCATCGCCTGTTCGTCGCGGTCCCGGTCCCCGAGGCCACGCGCGCCGCCTGCCGCGCGCTCATCGAGCCCGTCCGCACCCTCCCGTACGGCCGCTACGCGCGCTGGGTGCACCTGGACACGCTTCACGTCACGCTCCGCTTCCTGGGCGACACGCCGCCCGACCGCGTGCCCGACGTCGCCGGCGCCGTCCGCGTGGCGGTCGGTGCACGAATGGCGTTCGAAGTCGGACTCGGCGGCGCAGGCGCGTTCCCGCCCGGGGGGCACAAGATCCGTGCGCTGTGGCTGGGGATCGTCGCGGGCGCGGCCGACCTCGCGGCCATCGTGGCGGATCTCGAGCCCGCCCTGGTCCGCGCGGGCTACCCCGAGGACCCGCGGCCGTTCCGGCCCCACCTGACGGTCGCCCGCACCGATCGCACCGGCATCCGCGACGCCGCACTCATCGCCCAGGCGCTCGAGGGGGCGGCGGCGGACTGGACCGCGACCTTCACCGCCGACCGGGTGGTGCTGTTCCGCAGTCACCTCGGCGGCGGGCCGCCCCACCACGAGCCCGTCGACGAGATCGCGCTGCGCGCACCGGAGGGTTGATCCGCCGTTCGTCGAGGCGCTAGGCTCCCCGGACCCGCAACTTCACCGACCGGAGGCGTCCCTCGATGGCCAACGCTGGCAGCCGCAGGACCAAGTTCGTCCTCGACGAGGACCGGATCCCGCGAGCCTGGTACAACATCGCGGCCGACCTCCGGACGGCCCCGCCGCCGCCGCTCCACCCGGGGACCCACCAGCCCATCGGCCCCGCCGATCTCGCCCCGCTGTTCCCGATGGCGCTGATCCTCCAGGAGGTCAGCACGGACCGGGAGATCGAGATCCCGGACCCCGTCCGCGAGGCGTATGCCCTCTACCGCCCGTCGCCGCTCTACCGCGCCCACCGGCTCGAGGCGGCCCTCGATACGCCGGCGCACATCTACTACAAGTACGAGGGCGTGAGCCCGGCCGGCTCGCACAAGCCCAACACGGCGCTGTCGCAGGCCTTCTTCAACAAGCAGGAGGGCGTGAAGCGGATCGCGACCGAGACGGGCGCCGGCCAGTGGGGCAGCGCGATGTCGTTCGCGGGCGCGGTGTTCGGCCTCGAGGTCAAGGTCTACATGGTCCGCGCGAGCTACGACCAGAAGCCGTACCGCCGGATCCTCATGGAGACCTACGGCGCGGAGGTCGTCGCGAGCCCCAGCCTGACCACGAACTACGGACGCGCGGTGCTGGCGCAGACGCCCGACTCGCCCGGTTCGCTGGGCATGGCGATCAGCGAGGCGGTGGAGGACGCCGCGACGCGCGACGACACGAAGTACGCGTTGGGCTCGGTGCTCAACCACGTGCTGCTCCACCAGACCGTCATCGGGCTCGAGGCCCAGGAGCAGATGGCGATGGCCGGCGAGCAGCCCGACGTCATCATCGGCTGCGCCGGCGGCGGCTCCAACTTCGCGGGCCTCACGTTCCCGTTCATCGGCCAGATGCTCCGCGGAGAGGCGAGCTACCGGATCATCGCCGCGGAGCCCGAGGCGGCGCCATCGCTGACTCGCGGCGTCTACGCCTATGACTTCGGGGACACAGGGCACATGGCGCCCATCGTGAAGATGCACACCCTGGGCTCGGACTTCATCCCGGAGCCCATCCACGCCGGCGGCCTGCGCTACCACGGCATGAGCCCGCTCGTGTCGCTGCTCAAGGAGGACGGCCTCATCGAGGCGACGAGCGTTCACCAGCGGGCGTGCTTCGACGCCGGGGTGACGTTCGCCCGCGCGGAGGGCATCCTCCCGGCGCCCGAGCCGACCCATGCGATCAAGGTCGCGATCGACCAGGCCCTCGAAGCCAGGGAGGCGGGCGAGGAGCGGGTCATCCTGTTCAACCTGTGCGGCCACGGCCACTTCGACCTCGCCGCGTACGAGCGGCACCTCGCCGGGACCCTCGAGGACTACGAGTACCCGGCCGAGAAGGTCACCGAGGCGCTGGCGGCCCTTCCCCGCGTCTAGGAACCACCCGGCCGCGCCCCGGGCCAGCGGGTAGGATGACCCGGTGCCGAAGCTCGCCTGCCGCGCGTGCGGTCGCCAGATCTACACCGTCGCGCCGATCGACGCCCTGTTCGCCGAGGAGCGGCGCTGTCCACGCTGCGGGGCGTTCCTCGAGCACGAGCGCCGCGAGACGGACCGGCGCATGGCGATCCGGCGCCAGAACCCGCCGGACGTGCCCGGGCCGCCGGAGCCGGGTGTCGAGCGCCGGGTCGACGAGCGGCGCAAGAGCCGTCGCCGCGCCCCGCAGACCTGACCCGCCGTGCGCGTCGCGTTCCTCGGGCTGGGGCTGATCGGCGGGTCGATGGCGCGTGCGCTCCGCCAGGACGCCGGGGGCGGCTGGACGATCGCCGCCTGGACGCCGCGGGGCGCCGGGCCCCGTGAGGCCGCGGCCGCGGGCATCCTGGACCTCGCCGCCGGGACGATCGAGGCGGCGGTCGACGGCGCCGACCTCGTGGTCCTCGCGGCACCGCCCGGCGAGTGCCTGGCGCTGCTGGACGAGCTCGCGGGACCCGTCGGGCCGTTCCTGGCCCCGGACGCGGTCGTCACCGACGTCGCGTCCACGAAGGCGGCGATCGTGCACCACGCGACGCAGCTCGGGCTGCGGTTCGTCGGCGGCCACCCCATGGCCGGCCGGGAGACGACGGGGTTCGGCGCGGCGGACGCCGGCCTCTTCCGGGATCGCCCGTGGGTGCTGGTGCCCGGACGGGCGGACGAGGAAGCGGTGGCCCGCGTCGAGGCGGTCGCGAAGGCGTGCGGCGCCAACGCGTTCCGCCTGGACGCCCGCGCCCATGACACCTACGTCGCGGCGATCAGCCACATGCCCCTCGTCGTGTCGGCGGCGCTCGTGGAGGCGGTCGCCGGGACCGGCCCCGAGCCACGCTCGGACTGGCCGTGGGCGGAGGCGCTCGCGGCGGGCGGCTGGGCGTCGATGACGCGGCTCGCCCGGGGCGACGCGACGATGGGCGCCGGGATCGCGGCGACCAACGCACCGGCGATCGCGGCGCGGCTGCGCGACGTGCGGGCCGTGATCGACGAGTGGCTCGCGCTCCTGGAGGCGGCGGACGGCCCGGACGAGCCGGCCCTGCACGCGCGGTTCGCCGAGGCGCGGGCGCGCCTCCTCGCGGGTGACGCCTGATGGGGAACCCCGACGAGCAGGTCCTGGTCGTCCCGCGCGCCTCGATCATCGAGGGCGACGGCTGGCTCGGCGTCCGGCGAGACGGCATCGACGCTGCGCTCGATGCCGTCCGGCGTCACGGCTCGTTCATGCGCCGCGGGGACGCCGAGGAGGACCCGACCCACAAGCAGGTCATCCCGTACCTGGTGCTGCGCGATGGCGAGCGGTGGTTCCTCATGCGGCGCACGAAGGCGGGCGGCGATGCCCGCCTCCACGACCTGTGGTCGATCGGCGTGGGCGGCCACCTGAACCCCGGCGACGGCGACGTGGCGGGTGGCCTCCGCCGGGAGTGGGCGGAGGAGGTGGCGGCCGACTTCGTCCCGACGTTCGTGCCGGTCGGCCTCCTCAACGACGACACGACGCCCGTCGGCGCCGTCCACGTCGGCGTGGTGTTCGTGGCGGATGCCGCCGGGCGGCCGGTCGCGATCCGCGAGACCGACAAGCTGGAGGGGTCGTTCGCGACGACGGCGGCGACGGCGGCCGTGCGTGACTCGATGGAGACCTGGAGCCGGCTCGTGTTCGACGCCCTCGTGGAGGGAGACGCCGAGCCCGGTTGACCCGCTGCGGTCGGGAGGTGCGGCACACGCCGTCCGCGCGACCGAGTGCCATACTCATGGTGTTGTCGTGCGGCGCCGTCCGCGCGACCGGCAAGGCGACACACCGATGGACCAGATCCTGGCGTTCCTCTCCGACCCGAACATCGCGTTCGTGCTGCTCATGATCGGCCTCCTGGGGATCGCGATCGAGGCGGTCCACCCGAACCTCGTCACGGGGGTGCTGGGCGGGTTCGCCCTGATCCTCGCCTTCATCGGGTTCGGGAGCCTCCCGCTCAACGTCGCGGCGCTCGTGCTCATCGCCTTCGCGTTCGTCCTGTTCGTGGCCGAGACCCAGTTCACCAGCCACGGGCTGCTCACGTTCGCGGCGATCGTCGCCCTCGCGCTCGGCGCCACGTTCCTGTACACCGACACGCCCAACGCGTCCGGCGAGATCGTCCACGTCTCGCCTGCGCTCATCGTCATCACGACCGGGACCATCGCGCTGCTCATGGTGTTCGTCACCTACGCCGCCATCCGCACCCGCCGGATGCGAGCGCCCAGGGGCATCGTCGGCACGCCGCCGGAGCCAGGCACCCATGGTGTCGTCCAGGCGCCGCTCGAGCCCGTGGGGAGCGTGCAGCTGGGCGGCGAGACCTGGAGCGCGCGGACGCCCCACGAGCTGCCGCTCGGCCGAGACACGCCCGTCCGCCTCGTGGGCTTCGACGGCCTCGTCGCCATCGTCGAGCCACTGGAGTCACCCTCATCGTTCGTCCTTCCCCCGCCGGCCGCGCCGCTGCCGGCCGATCGCCCCTAGGCCCCGGAGGTCCCGCTCGTGCAGCTCGCCGTCGCCCTTGGAACGCTGCTGTTCCTGCTCGTCATCGTCCTCGTCGTGCTCTACCTCTCGGTGCGGGTGGTCCAGCAGTACGAGAAGATGGTCGTGTTCCGGCTGGGCAAGACGAACGAGCTGATGGTCCGCGAGCCGGGCCTGCGATTCCTCATCCCGATCATCGACCGGCCGGTGAAGGTGGACCTGCGCGAGACCCTGACCGAGGTCCCCAGCCAGACGACGATCACCAAGGACAACGCGCCGATCAACGTCGACTTCCTCGTCTACTGGCGGATCCAGGACCCGCTCAAGAGCGTGCTCGCGCCGCAGCGCCTCGACGACATGCTCCTCGGCGTCGCGTCGACCACGCTGCGCGCCGTCATCGGCGACATCAGCCTCGACGAGGTCCTGTCCAAGCGGGAGCAGATCAACGAGGTCCTGCGGGTCAAGCTGGACGAGGTCACCGAGCGCTGGGGCGGCAAGGTCACCACGGTGGAGATCCGCGAGATCACCCCGCCCCGCGACGTCCAGGACGCCATGAACCGCCAGCTGTCCGCCGAGCGCACGCGGCGCGCGGTGATCACCGAATCCGAGGGCAACCGGCAGGCGGCGATCAACGTGGCCGAGGGCCAGAAGCAGTCCGAGATCCTCAAGGCCGAGGGCGAGCGGCAGGCGGCGATCCTGCGTGCGGAGGGCTTCAGCCAGGCGCTCGAGCGGATCTACGCCGCGGCGTCGCAGATCGACGAGAAGACGATGACCCTCCAGTACCTCGAGGCGCTCAAGGCAATCGGCGCCAGCCCCTCGACGAAGTACATCATCCCGACCGAGTTCACCCGCCTCGCGGACCGCATCGGCGGCTACGTGAGCGAGGGGATGGCGATGGCCGCGGCGACCGGTGCCGCAGGCTCGTCCGGCGGCGGCCCCGGCGCCGGCGGGCCCGCCCAGGGGTGATGCGGCGGCTCCTGCTCGCGGTTGCCGCCCCGGTCGCCGCGTTGCTGGCCGTGCGACCGGTCGGCGACCGGCTGGCGCGGCGGCTCATGGATGCGCCGAGGACGTCCCCGGGCGAGGACGCGCTGCGCCCGGCCGTGGAGGCGCTCGGCGGCGAGGTCGTGCGGCTGCTGGCGCGGGACGGCACGAGGCTCGCCGGGCGATGGCTGCCCGCGGAGCCGGGCGCTGACGGCTGGGAGCCCGATCCCCGCGAGGCGATCCTGCTGCTCCACGGCTGGACGGGCTCGATCGTGCCCGACCTCGTGGCACACGGGCCGTTCCTGCGCCGGACGGCGAACGTGCTGGGGCTCGACCTCCGCGGGCACGGCGGGTCGGCGGACGCCCCGACGACGTTCGGCGCGCTCGAGGTCGAGGACGTGGCCGGGGCGCTCGCCTGGCTCGGGGATCGCGGGATCCGGCGCGTGGCGCTGGTCGGCTCCTCGATGGGCGGCATCGTGGCGCTGGCCTCGGTCGCCGTCCTGGGCGACGGACGGCTCGCCGCCGCGGACGCGGACCCGGCCGCCCCGGCGGGCGTGGCCGAGGCGCCACGGCCGCGGATCGTCGCGGTGATCGTGGAGTCCGTCACGCCCGAGCTCGCCCTGCTCGTCGCACGCCGGCTGCGGGTCCCGCTCGGGCGACGGCTGGGGGAGCAGGCGTTCGCCGGGGTCGCACGGGCGGTCGGCGTGGATCCGAGGGCGACCGAGCCGGCGCGCGCCGTGCGCCTGCTCGAGGACGTGCCGCTGCTGCTCATCGGCGGCGGCGCGGACCCCATCGTCACGATGCGCGATGCCGAGCGACTCGCCGCGGCCGCGCCCGAGGGGACGGCCCGGCTGACGGTCACCGGGGCCGGGCACGGGAATGCCCACGCCGTGGACCCGGCCGGGTACGAGGCCGCCGTGGCCGCCCACCTGCGGTCCGCCTTCGCGGTGGGCCGATCGTAGGAGGGACGCGGCGGACCCTCCCCCTATACTGACCGCTACGACGCCGTCGGGGGTCGGGCACGCGCGCCCGACGTGGTTGCGGCAATCGATCCGGGAGGTCGGATGGCCGGCAAGGTCCTCGTCGTCGATGACGACGCGAGTGTCCAGCGACTGCTCCAGTACACCCTCAAGCAGGAGGGGTACGAGGTCCTCATCGCCGGGAGCGGCGCCGAGGGTCTCGCGCTGTGGCAGCGGGAGTCGCCGTCGCTGATCCTGCTCGACGCCGCGCCGCAGGGCATCGACGGCTTCGAGGTCGCCACGCGGATCCGCGGTGACGAGGCCCCGGGTCATCACGTCCCGATCATCATGCTGACGTCGGACAAGGACGTCCAGCAGAAGGTCCGGGCGCTCCGCGCCGGTGCGGATGACTACCTGATCAAGCCGTTCCATCCCGCCGAGCTGCTCGCGCGGATGAAGTCGCTCATCGCGCGCTTCGCCCCGAGCGACACGCTCATGGGCCGGCCGCCGATGGGCCGCGTCCACGCGTACTACGGCGCGAAGGGCGGCGTGGGCACCACGACGATCGCGATCAACGCCGCGATCGCGCTCCAGGGCATGGGTCGCCGGGTCTGCCTCGTGGACGGCAACCTCCAGTTCGGTGACCACCGCGTCTTCCTGGACCTCGGCCTCGACCGCAAGGGCATCGTCGACGTGGTGAGCGCCCCCGCGATGGACGCGGACCTCGTGAAGTCGATCGTCCAGACCCACGACTCGGGCATCGACCTGCTGCTCGCGCCCCCGACGCCCGAGTCCGCTGACCTCGTGACGGCCGCGCACATGCACCAGATCCTCGAGATCCTGGCCGGCATGTACGACTACGTGATCGTCGACATCGACAAGCGGCTCGACGACGTCAACCTCATGGTCCTCGACGTCGCGGACACGATCTTCGCGGTCATGACGGCGGACCTCTCGTGCCTCAAGAACGTCCGGCTGGTGCTCGAGACCATCGGGCACCTGGGCTACGAGGGCAACAAGCTGCGGCTCGTCCTCAACCGGTCCAACGCGTTCACCGGCATCAACGTCAAGAGCGCCGAGGGCGCGCTACGGCGGCCGATCGAGCTGCAGATCGTCAACGAGTACCGGGGCGCGATCTCCGCGCTCAACTCCGGCGCGCCGTTCATGGTGGCCAAGGCGGACTCGGTGCTGGGGCGATCGGTGCTCGACTTCGCGCGGACCGTCGACAAGTCCTCGGGTGACGCGGTCGCCCAGCTGGCGCCGGTCGCGGGGCGCTGACCGGCCCGGTCACGAGCGGGCGGGAGCGACAGATAAGTCCGGGGTGAGCGGCGGCGCCTACCGTGGCGTCCGTGCTCGCGACCCTCCTCTCCGCCACGCTCAACGGGATCACGGGGCGCGTCGTCCGCGTCGAGGTGGACGTCGCCCCCGGCCTGCCCGGGTTCACGATCGTGGGCCTGCCCGACGCCGCGCTGTCCGAGGCGCGGGAGCGCGTCCGCGGGGCGCTGCGGAACGCCGGCTACCACCACCCGCCCCGCCGGATCACCGTCAACCTGGCCCCGGCAGAGCTCCGCAAAGCCGGCGCGTCGCTCGACCTCGCGATCGCGCTCGGGATCCTGCTGGGGTCGGAGCAGCTCCGCGCCGGCCCGAAGGAGCTGGCCCTGGTGGGGGAGCTGGGTCTCGGCGGCGAGGTGCGGCCCGTGCCCGGGATCCTGCCGATGTGCCTCGCGCTCGCACGCCGCGGCGTGACCCGCGTCGTCGTGCCCGCGGAGGCACTGGGCGAGGCGCGGCTCGCTGGGGGCGTCGAGGCCGTTCCCGCGGCCACCGTCGCCGAGGCGGCGGAGCTCGTCCGGTCGGTGCGCACCCGGCGGCTCGTGCCGCGTCCGCTCCCGCGGGCGACGGGCCGGGCGGACGTTCCACGGGGCGAGGTGGCGACCGCGCTCCCGGTCGCCGGCGGCGTCGTGGACCTCGCCGACGTGCGCGGCCAGGCGGTGGCGCGGCGTGCGCTCGAGATCGCGCTGGCGGGCGGCCACGCGATGCTGCTGATCGGCCCGCCGGGCGCGGGAAAGACGCTGCTCGCCCGGACGATCCCCGGACTCCTGCCGGATCTCGACGACGAGGCCGCGCTGGCCGCGACCGTCGTCGCATCGGTCGCCTCCGGCTCGCCGGTCGTGGAGCTCGTCCGGCGCCCCCCGGTGCGGACGCCGCACCACACCACGTCGTACGCGGGGATGGTCGGCGGAGGTCCACGGCTGTCTCCCGGCGAGGTCACGCTCGCGGACCAGGGAGTCCTGTTCTGCGACGAGCTGCCGGAGTTCGGGCGCGACGTGCTGGAAGCGCTCCGCCAGCCGCTCGAGGACGGGAGCGTGTCCGTCGTGAGGGTCGGTCGCGCGGAGCAGTTCCCGGCGCGCTTCACGTTCCTCGCCGCGATGAACCCGTGCCCGTGCGGCCAGTTCGGCTCCGGGGACCGGTCATGCACCTGTCCACCGGGCGTCCCCGAGCGATACCTGCGCCGCGTGTCCGGGCCGCTGCGCGACCGGATCGACCTGTGGGTCGCGGTCGACCGGGTGCCGCCCGCGGTGATCGTCTCGGGCTCCGTGCCCGAGTCGTCGAGCACGGTTGCGCGGCGGATCGCCGAGGCCCGACGCCGCCAGGCCGCCCGCAACGCCCGGCTGCCGAACGCGCGGGTCGCGGGCCGCGCGCTGCGCGAGGCGTGTCGCCTTGCCCCGGCTGCCGCGTCCCGGGCGGTGCTCCTGGCGGAGCGGGAGGGGCTCTCGGGCCGTGGCACGGACCGGCTGCTCCGGGTCGCACGCACGATCGCGGACCTTGCCGGCGCCGAGGCGGTGGACGTCAGCCACCTCGACGAGGCGGCACGGTTCCGGGCACCCGTGGACCGCATGGCGCTGGGGCGGGCCGGCTGATGCTGGGCGTCGGGCGGTGGGGGCCCCGGGGGCGCGACGAGCCCGCGGGGACCGGTGGGCTCGCGCAGGGCGGGGCGGTCGAGAACGAGGGCGAACGTCCGCGGCCCGGACGCGTGGACGCGGCGGAGCGCGACGCCTGGGTCGTCCTCAGCGAGGTCGAAGGCGTGGGACCGATCACGTTCGGGCGACTCATCACGGCGTTCGGGACCGCGCGTGGGGTGCTCGACGCGGCAACCGGACCGCGTGCCGTCTCGACGCTGGTGGAGGCGGCAGCGGACGATGGCGGTGGCTCGGGGCTCCCGGCGGTGGTCGCGCGCGGCATCGCGGCCGCCGCGGCCGACCCGTGGCGGATCCTCGGCCCCATCGCCCAGGCCGGCGTCGACGTCCTCGTGGTCGCGGACGACGCCTATCCCGGGCGCCTCCGCCGGGTCGCGCTGCCGCCGCCTGTGCTCTACGTCCGGGGCTCGGTGGGCTCGCTCGATCGCGACCGTGCCGTCTCGATCGTGGGGACGCGCCGTCCCACGACCATCGGCCGCGCCACCGCGGCCCGCATCGCGGACGCGGTCGCGGGTCTCGGCGCAACCGTCGTCTCCGGCCTCGCGCTGGGGATCGACGCCGCGGCCCACACGGCCGCCGTCAGCGGCGCTCGGCCGACGGTCGCCGTGATCGGCGGTGGCCACGAGCGGCTGTACCCGGCCGCCCACCGCGGCCTCGCGCGACGGATCGTCGACACGGGCGGGGCGGTGATCAGCGAGTTCGCCCCGCAGACCGTGCCGTCGCGCGGGACGTTTCCCCGTCGCAACCGGATCATCAGCGGGCTGGCGGATGCCACCGTCGTCGTCGAGGCCGGGGCGCGGAGCGGGGCGCTCACGACCGCCGCCTGGGCGCTCGAGCAGGGACGGAGCCTGTTCATCGTCCCGGGCCGCCTCGATGACCCGTCCGTCGCCGGATGCCTCGCGTTCCTGCGCGAGGGCGGCCCGGACGCGAGGATCGTGGCGGGGATCCCCGAGCTGCTCGAGGACCTGGGCCTCGCCTCGGGTCTCGCGTCGGGTGAGCGCTCCGCGGAGACGACGTCAGCGGCGCCACGCACGCCCCGCGGATCGTCCGCGGCAGCCGTCCTCGCGGCCCTGCCGCCGGTGGCGAGGCGCATCGCCGGGGAGGTCGTCGCGGGTCGGACGAGCGTGGACGAGCTGGTCGCGGCGACTGGGCACGGTGGGGCGACGGTCCTGGGCGTCCTGACGGCCCTGGAGCTGCAGGGCCTCGTCGTCGAGGTGTTCGGGCGGTATCGGGCGGCCGGGCCGCTCGCCACGGCCGCCGGTCGGGCGCGGGTGCCGCTGCCGGGCACGGGCGTGGCCGGGGTGCCGGCCGACCCCGGGCGCGCCGCGTGATGCCTCCGCCGGAGGGCCCGCCAGGCGTCCCGTCGGACCGGCCGGGATCCGCCCGCAATGGTATGGTTGCGGGCATTCCGGCAGCCGGGCGCGAGCCCCCGATCGATGCCCGACGGCTGCCGTCCGGCGCTCCTGGCACACGGCGCCGGCAGGCTGGAGGACGACGTATTGCGGAAACCCGGTGCCCTGCTGCTCGCCGCGCCCGTGGCCCTCGGGGGCCTCGTCGCATCGATGGCTCGCCGCAACGCGGTGGCCAACGCGTCGGGTGTGCTCGGCATCGCGTTCACGGCCGCAATCCTCGTCGCGGTCGGCTTCACGCCCGCCTCCAGCGTGGCGCGACCCGCCACGCAGCCCGGTCCCGTGGCGGCGGCGCTGTTCGCCACCGTCCGCACGGCGCACGACCCGGCGGCCCCGTTCACCGTCGAGTTCGATCAGCCGATGGACCGCGCCTCGGTGGCGGCGGCCGTGCGCGTCGAGCCCGCCGCGCCGTTCACCGTCGCCTGGGACGCCTCTGGGCGCGTCGCGACGCTCGTGCCGGCCCCGGCGTGGCGCGCGGACACCCTGTACCGGATCCAGGTCGCCGCGACGGCGCGGAGTGCGGCGGGTGGCACGCTCGCCGCGCCGCTGCGGAGCGTCGTGCTGACGGATGCCGCCGGGACGGTCGATCTCGCCCCGACGATGACGACCACGACCGCCGTCCGCCTCGACACCTCGTTCCGGATCCGCCTCGACCGGCCCACGACGGTGGCCGCGGTCCGCGCGGCGCTGCGCTCGGTCCCGCCGCTCGCGGGCGACGTCGTCCCCGAGGCGACGCCGGGCGTCTACCGCTTCGAGCCGTACGGGATCCTGGCTCCGGACACCGAGTACCGCCTGTGGCTCGAGGGGCTCGTGGACGCCTCCGGTGTCCCGTTCGAGCCCATGGACGCGGTCAGCGTCCAGACCGTGGCCGCGCCGGCCGTCACGTCGATCCGGCCGCGTGACGACGCGACCCGCGTCAAGCGCGCTGCGACCGTCACCGTCCGCTTCTCGCTGCCCATGGAAGAGGCACGCACGGGCGACGCGGTGCACGTCACGGCGAACGGCAAGGCCGTCGCCGGGCGCACGCGGTGGTCCGCGGACGGCCGGGTCCTCACGTTCGACCCGAGGAAGGCGCTCCCGTACGGCGCCAGGCTCGTCGTGACCGTCGATCGGACCGCGCGTTCCGCGGCGGGCGCGGACATCGGGGGCGCGGTCTCGGCGCGGTCCAGGGTGGTGCCCAAGCCTGCCCTCGACGCCTACGGGATCCCAACGGGCGCCACCGGGGCGGTCAACGGGACCTGGCTCGCGGTCGAGCAGTACTACCTGCGGCTCATGAACTGCACCCGGACGGGCGGCTGGGTCACCTCGACCGGCGCCTGCTCCTCGCCGGGCGGCCTGTCGACGGCGCCGCTCCGACTCAACGCCACGATCTCGTCACGCGTCTCGCGGCCCTACGCCCGGCTCCTCGCCACCAGCGGCCAGTGCGACCACTTCATCGGCGGCAACCCGGGGGATCGCCTCCGGGCCGCGGGGTTCACCGGCTACAACTGGGGCGAGAACATCGGGTGCCGGGACGGCAACCCCTACAGCTCGGTGCTCGGCACGCACCTCTTCTACCAGGGCGAGAAGTCGTACAACGGCGGCCACTACCGCAACCTCATGAACCCGGGCTTCCGCCAGGTCGGCATCGGGGTCTGGGTGGGCGGCGGCCACACGCGCCTCGTCATCGACTTCTACGGCGGCTGACCGGTCGTCCCGCGGGCGGGATGGGACCATCGGGGCGGTGACGCGGGCCACGGCGCGCCCCAGGATGACGACGTGATCCGGAACGTCTGCATCCACGTGTCCAACGAGCAGCCGCTGATGTGCGACCTGTACGAGCTGCCGAGCGCCGACGACGCGGGCCTCGTGTGCACCAACGTGCGCTCGATGGACGGCAAGCGGCCGGTGTTCGTCGACGCCATCGGCTCGACGTTCTTCTTCCCGTACCACGTCGTGCGCTTCCTCGAGATCCCCGAGGCGGAGATGGCCAGGTACCGGGCGTCGGGCGGGGCGATGCCGGGCTCCGGGGTCCGGGTGCGGACGACGCGCATCGAGGACGGCGAGGCCCCGGCCGTCGAGGCCGGCGAGGATGCGGGCGGCAACGGTCACGACGCCGACGCCGACCACGGGTCGCTGCTCCCCGTCGCCGTGGGCGCCCCCGAGCCCGACCCCGACGCCGACCCGGACCTCGAGCTCGAGATCGACGAGGACTTCCTCCAGCGCATCCGCGACATCTGACCGATCCGCGCCCCGCCCCTACGGGGCGAGCTCACGGGCCCGATTCGGATAAGCGGAGCGCAAGCGACCCGGTGCTACACTCCCGGCCGCCATGCCCAAGCATCTCGTGATCGTGGAGTCGCCCGCCAAGGCGCGGACGATTGAACGCTACCTCGGCGGGGACTACCAGGTCCTCGCGTCGTACGGCCACGTCCGGGACCTGCCCGAGAACCCGGGCAAGGGCAAGTTCGGCGTCGACGTGGACCATGACTTCGAGCCCGACTACGTGATCCCGGACGACAGGCGCAAGCAGGTGTCCGCGATCGAGAAGGCCGCCCGGGGCGCAGACGACGTGTGGCTCGCCAGCGACCTCGATCGCGAGGGCGAGGCGATCGCGTGGCACGTCGCGGAGGCCGCCAACGTCCCCCAGGCGAAGCGACGCCGGGTCACCTTCAGCGAGATCACCGAGGGCGCGATCCGCGAGGCGTTCTCGAGCCCCCGGGACATCGACCAGGACCTCGTCGACGCGCAGCAGGCGCGGCGCATCGTGGACCGCCTCGTCGGCTACACGCTGAGCCCGCTCCTGTCGCGCAAGGTGCGGGGCGGCCTGTCCGCCGGCCGGGTGCAGTCGGTCGCCGTGCGCATGGTCGTGGAGCGCGAGCGGGAGATCCGCGCGTTCACCGCCAAGGAGTACTGGACGCTCGAGGCGATCCTCGCGACGGCCGACGGGACGGCGTTCACCGCCGGCCTCGTCCGCATCGACGGCAAGGCCGTGGACATCGGGGACGGCGAGACGGCCGAGCGGCACGCCGCCGCGATCCGCGCGCTCTCCCCGGTCGTGGAGACGCTCGCGACCCGGACCTCGAAGCGCAACCCGGCGCCGCCGTTCACCACGAGCACGCTCCAGCAGGAGGCGAGCCGCAAGCTCGGCTTCAGCCCCAAGCGGACGATGTCGATCGCCCAGCGCCTGTACGAGGGCGTGGACACGCCGGACGGGCACGTCGGCCTCATCACCTACATGCGGACGGACTCGACCGCGATCGCCGGCGTGGCGATGGCCGAGGCCCAGCAGGTGATCAAGGATCGCTTCGGCGAGCCGTACGGCACCGGCAAGGGACGGTTCTACAAGACGAAGGCCAAGGGCGCCCAGGAGGCCCACGAGTCGGTGCGGCCGACCTCGTTCCTCCGGGACCCGGACTTGATGCGCGCCCACCTGAAGGCGGAGGAGCTGCGCCTCTACCGGCTCATCTGGCAGCGCGCGATCGCCTCGCAGATGGCGCCCAAGGAGCTCGAGACCACCACCGCGGAGCTCACCGGCGGCCCGTACCGGCTCCGCGCCTCGGCGACCAGGACGCTGTTCGACGGCTTCGCTCGGGTCTACACGGAGGGCCGCGACGACGACGGCACCGAGGAGGCGGAGCGCACGCTCCCGCCGCTCACCGAGGGCGAGGTCACGTCGGTCACGGCCGTCACGCCGACCCAGCACTTCACCGAGCCGCCGCCCCGCTACACCGAGGCCACCCTGATCAAGGCGCTCGAGGAGCACGGCATCGGGCGGCCGTCCACGTACGCGGCGACGATCTCGACGATCCTCGAGCGCGGCTACGTCCGGGTGGAGGAGCGCCGGCTCCACCCCGAGGAGATCGGGGAGATCGTGACTGACCTGCTCGTGTCGCACTTCGGCGAGTACGTCGATCTCGCGTTCACGGCGCGCATGGAGGAGGAGCTCGACGAGGTCGCTCGCGGCGAGCGCGAGTGGGTCCCGCTGCTGCGGGCGTTCTTCACCCCGCTCAAGACGCGCGTCGACGAGAAGCGCAAGGAGCTCAAGCGCGCGGACTTCACCACCGAGGCGACCGACGAGGTGTGCTCCGAGGGGCATCCGATGGTGATCCGCCTGGGGCGCAACGGGAAGTTCCTCGCCTGCTCCACGTATCCCGACCACAAGGAGACGCGGCCGCTCCCGGGCGAGGAGGCGCCGAAGCTCGAGGGTGACGGCGAGACCTGCCCGCTGTGCGGCGAGGGCACGCTCACGACCAAGCGCGGCCGGTTCGGCGCCTTCGTCGGCTGCTCGCGCTACCCCGACTGCACGTACATCCGCAAGGACGGCCCGCCGCCTCCCGACCAGCTGCCGTTCGAGGTCACCTGCCCCAAGAACGGCGACGGCACGCTCATCGCGCGTCGCGCCCGGCGCACCGGCAACGTCTTCTGGGGGTGCTCCAACTACCCCAAGTGCGACTTCACCTGCAACGACGAGCCCACCGGCGCGGTCCACGACATCCACACCGACGGCAAGGGTGCGGTCGTGCGTCGCGGCGAGAGCGGCCTGTGCATGACCTGTGGCGCCGAGGTGCCGCTCCCCGGGGGTCCGCTCGTCGGGCTGCGGCTGCCGGGAGGTCCCGCGAACCCGGCGGCGCTCGAGCGGCCCGCGCGGGGCGGACGCCGTGGTGGAGGCGGCCGGACCGCGGCTCCGCGCCGTGGCGGCCGCACGGGCGGCGCGCCGCGCCCCGGGACCGGGACCCGGCGCGCCTCCGCGTGAGCATGGCCGGGGCGCTGGCGGGCACCCGCGAGGCCGCGGCGGCATGAGCGCCTCCTCCGACGACGCGCTGCGGCGGTTCATGCAGTCGCTCGTCGCACGCGACGCCTCACCCAACACGCGCCGGTCCTACGAGGCGACCGTCACCGCCTACCTCGACTGGATCGACGAGCGGGGCACGGACTGGCGGACGCCCGGCCGCGCCGTCCTGCGCGCGTATCTCTCGGAGCTCACCGACGGGCATGCGAAGACGTCCGTCGCGCAGCGGCTCGCGGCGCTGCGTGCCTTCTACCGGTACTGCGCCCGGGCGGACCTCGTAGCGGGGGACCCGTGGGGCGCCATCGCGACGCCCCGCCTCCCGCGGCGCCTGCCCAAGGTGCTCGAGGTGGAGCAGGTCGAGGCGCTGCTCAGCGTCGTCGAGGGCGATCTCGACCGGGCCGACGCCGCCGGGGGCGGGTCCACCGGCATGGGCCGCGGGCGCCACGATCCGGACCTCGCGCGCGCCATCGCCCTGCGCGACCGCGCGCTCGTCGAGACCGCGTACGCCGCGGGGCTGCGCATCAGCGAGCTCGCGGCCGCGGACCTCGCGAGCCTGGACCTCAGGCGGGGACAGCTGCGGGTCCTGGGCAAGGGTCGCAAGGAGCGGATCGGGCTGCTGGGAGGGCCCGCGCGGGAGGCGCTGCGTGCGTACCTCGACGAGGGCCGACCGGAGCTCGCCCGACGCGCGCCCGAGGGCCGCGAGGAGCTCTCGGCCGTGTTCCTCAACCAGCACGGCGCGGCGCTCGGCGTCCGAGGCCTGCGTGGCCGTCTCGACCGCCTGCGGCGCGAGGCGGGCCTGCCCGCGGGCGTGAGCCCGCACACGCTGCGCCACAGCTTCGCGACCCATCTCCTGGAGGGCGGCGCCGACCTGCGGGTCGTCCAGGAGCTCCTGGGCCACGAGAGCCTCGCGACGACACAGATCTAC
>JAICUV010000078.1 GCA_025935655.1 Chloroflexota bacterium
AGTACGACCACCACGAGATGACGACGGCGCCCGGGTCCATGGCGTCGAAGGCCGAGTCCAGCCATTCCGCCGGCAGCGTGTTCGTGGACAGGTCCTGCTCCGACCAGCGGTCACGCAGCTCCACCGCGGTGGGCACGAGGAGCGCAAGCCCGAGGACGGCCGACAGCGCGATCCCTGAGACGTCGATGCCCGCGACGGTGGGCCCCTCCTCGTCGTCGTCCCGCGGGCCGAGCACGCGGCGCACGATCTCCCCGCCGGTAACCGCGACCCACGACCAGGCGAAGAACAGCGGCCCCAGGTAGTAGCGGTCGATGCGGGCGTTGGAGTAGGTGGCCGCGAACACGCAGGTCATCAGCACGGCCAGGCCGGAGTACAGCGCATACCGTGGCCGGGCGATGGCCGTGACGACGAACGCCACCGGGACCACGTACAGCAGCGGTCCGAGCTGCGCCCTCGCGAGGTCGACGAAGGCGGCGACCAGGGCGCCCGCGCCGCCGCCCACGATGTCGCCCTGGAACTGGCGGGCGAGCACGATGTCGAGGAAGCCGCGCAGCGTCTCCGGGTGGCCGTAGACGAGCGGCGCCCGGAACGGCCCGGCTCGCAGCGGCAGCTGGAGGTAGAGCAGGGCCGCGACCCCGATGGCGACCCCCACGGCGGCCAGGATGAGCCGGGGACGCCGGAGGACGCCCGGATCCGTCGCGAGCACGAACAGGCCCACGCCCGGCACGAGGAGGAGGGTCAGGGCGTGGTTCGCCACCGCGATCCCGAACACGGCCGCCGCGACGACGATCCGCCGGTCCGCCCGGCGGCGGAGCTCCGGGTCGTCCGCCGCCTCCCGCGCCTCGTGGACCGCCGCCTCCCAGCGGAGCAGCAGCAGCGTCAGCAGCACGACGAGCAGGACGTGGAGGGAGTGGACGTCCGCCGAGACGCCGATGTGCCACGTGATCGGCGCGAGGGCGAAGGCGACGGCGATCGCGCCCGCGAGGAGCGCGGGCGCCCCGAGCCGCCGGTAGACGAACACGCCGAGGGCGCCGGCGCCGGCCGCGAGGATCCCCGACAGGAGGTTCATCCGGAGCGCCGTCTCCCCGAACGGCACGAGCAGCTGGTTAGCGATCCAGCCCAGGACGACGTAGGCCGGGAAGCCCGTCGGGTGCATCGTGCCGAGGAGCGGCGGCACCGTCTGGTTCTCGGCGGTGTCCCAGGCCCCGACGCCGGGCAGCATCGTGGCGCGATACACGACGAGCGCGAGCGCGAACGTCCCCAGCGCGACCAGGGCGGTGGCGCCGGGCAGGCGGAGGCGGGGTCCGCGTGAGGCGACCGAGGGGCTACCAGCCAAGCAGCTGCCCCCAGGCGACGCCCCACAGGTTGATCGCCGCCCCGGCGACCAGGAGGACGATCGCGGTCGCGCGCGGCCGTCCGTCGCCCGCCCGGGCCGCCCCGAGCGCGACGAGCGGCAGCAGGAACGGGATGAAGTCGAGCGAGAACCGGTAGCCCCACTGGACCCAGCCCTGGCTGAAGTGCGCGAGGTTGAACAGGGCGATGACCAGGACCGCGAGGCCCGCGCCCAGCGTGAGGCGGGCGATCGGGCGGCGGCGGATGGCGAACAGCGAGAGGAGGAGCCCCGGGGCGGACAGGAGGATGCTGGTGCCGATGTCGATGGGCAGGGCGGTGGGGCAGTCCGGGTTGAACAGGCCGCGGCTCGCGTCCCCGGCCGTGCAGAACACGACGGTGGGGTACACGCCCAGGGTGTCCGGCTTGATCTCCGGCAGGACGACGGGCAGCGCGCCGAGCATGATCCCGAGGTTCTGCGGGATGTAGCGCAGGTCCTCGACCGACCAGTCGGGGTGGTAGCCGAGCGTGGGGTACCCGTTCGCCTCGAGCTGGTACTGGTAGTCGTAGCCCGGATGGAGGACCGAGCCCGTGGTGAGGTACGTGTAGCCGAGGAGCAGCGCCACCGGCAGCGCCGCCCCCACGGCGGCGGAGACCGTCCGGCGGATCGACGACCCGCCGCCCCCGACGAGCACGAGGAACGGGGCGCCGAACACCAGCGGCAGCCGGGCCGTGGCGCCGATCCCGAGGAGCAGTCCCGCGAGCACGTGCGACCCGGACAGGGGCCATGCCTGCGCGGCGAGGCGTCCGACCCTTCCCCGGCGTCCCGGGCCGTCCGCGGCCAACGCGGCGTCCGCGGCCTCCCTGGCGCGGTCCGCCTCGTCCCACGGATCCTCCTCGGGCGCGGCCGGGTCCGCACGGAGCGCGACGCCGACCGCGAGGAGCGCCGCGATCACCGCGACGAGGTGCGCGAGGTACCAGGTGCTGCCGACGGCGGCGGCCCACCACCACACGGTCCCCGTGGCGAACACGAGGGTCGTGAGCGCGCGGACGCCGACCGTGATCCGCAGCCCGCCGAGCATCCACCACGCGGTGAACACGCCGATGCCCGCGAGGCCGATCGCGACCGACTCCTGGTCCAGGGAGAGACCCCAGACGGCGACGAACGGCAGCAGCACGATCGCGGGCAGCGGCGGGAACGGGAGCAGGACCCGACCCGTGAACGTCCCGTCCTCGAAGATCGGGTAGATGTCCTGGAAGTAGTCGTTGCCCGGCGTCGTGGGAGTGGCCGCCTGGGGGAACGGGAACCATGCGCGGCCGTGCAGGAAGGCGTCGGCCTGCCACACGAAGTGGTTGTACTGGTTGAAGTGCTCGGGGTTCGAGAGCGCGTAGACGGCCATCGCGCCGAGCGCGATCAACAGCCCCACGACGACCGTCGTGAGGCTGCCCGTGACAGGGTGGGACTGGGGGGCCCGATCGGGACCCTCGGCTATACTCCGCTGCACCTTCAACGCTGCGTCAGGAGGCTCCCCCATCACCGTTTCGGGTACGGGTTCGCCCGGCCGGGACACGTCAACCCAGGAGACCTCCCGGCGGGGTCAGGGCTGGCAGATCGCGGCCATCCTGCTGGTCGGCCTGATCGTCCGCCTGATCATGGCATACGGCATCGAAGGACTCCGCGGATCAGGCTTCGGGTCGGACCTCGACCTGTTCCGGTTCTGGGCCTCGGAGCTGGCGCAGCACGGGCCGTTCGGGTTCTACGACCGCGGCTTCTTCGCCGACTACACGCCCGGCTACCTGTACGCGCTGTGGGTCGTGGGGCTCGTCGGCAGCTGGGTCGGCGGCGTGGGCGACCTGATCAAGCTGCCCGCGATCATCACCGACGTCGTCCTCGCCTACGTCGTGTACCGCATGGTCCTCGACCTCGGGGTCACGGCGGGCCGCGGCCGCCTCGCGGCGCTGGTCGTCATCCTTAACCCGATCACCTGGTTCGACTCCGTGATCTGGGGCCAGGTCGACAGCTTCGGCACCGTGTTCCTGCTGCTCGCGGTGCGCGAGCTGTGGAAGGACCGACCGGAGCGCGCGGCGATCCTCGCCGTGACCGCCGCCCTGATCAAGCCGCAGCTCGCGATCCTCATCCCGATCGTCGCGTTCGTGACCTTCCGGCGCGCGCTGTGGCCCGACGGGGCCTTCGGCGACGAGGCCGCGCCCGAGCGCACGGGCTTCGGCTGGGAGCGCCGCACGCAGGGCTGGATCCGGATCCTCACGACCGGCGTCGCCGGATTCCTGACGGCGGTCATCCTGGCCGCCCCGTTCGGGCTGTCCGTCGTGTCGTTCTCGAGCGTCGCCCCGTACCTCGACAGCACGCTGCTGCGGCTCGTGTTCAGCACCGCGGCGACGTACTCGTTCGTCACCGTGAACGCGTACAACCTGTGGGCGCTGTTCCCGCTCAACGGGGAGAGCACCGCGACCAATGGCCAGTGGATCCCCGATGCGCCGGCCGCGGACGTCACGCAGTGGGCGCAGATCGGCCCGTTCCCGGCCGTGGTCGTGGGCGGGCTGCTCCTCGGGCTGCTGCTGTTCGTCATCGTGCCGGCGCTCGTCGCCCGTCGGCCCGACCGCCTCACGATCCTCGTCGGCGTGTCCGTGCTCGCGCTGGCGTTCTTCGCCGTCCCGACCCGCGTCCACGAGCGGTACCTGTTCCCGCTGTTCGGGCTGGCCGCGATCCTGTTCGCGTTCTCGTGGCGCTGGCGCGCGGCGTACCTCATCGCGACGCTGGCGACGTTCCTCAACATGTACGTGGTGCTCGTGGACCTCTACGGGTACATGAACCCCAGCGTCTCCGACTGGCTGGGCATCGGTCCCGCGATCCGGTCGTTCGGGGGCGTCGCGTTCGTGGCGATCCTGCACACGGCGGTGTTCGTCTTCGGGCTGCTCCAGCTCCGCGGCTCGGCGCGGCGGACGCTCGCCCTCGAGCTGGAGGACGGGCGTCTCGAGGGGGGCGAGGCGCCACCGGTCGCGGCCCCGGTGCCGACCGCCGTGGCGATTGGGACCGCGATCGCCGCGGCAACTCCCGACGGCGGCGATGCGCCCCCGGCCACCGCGCTCGCCGCCGCGCCGACGGCCCCCGCGCTTGCCGCCGCCCCCACGCTCGCCACCGCCGCCGGTGCGGCGCCCGCCCGCAGCGCGGGCGCCGATCCCGGGCGCAAGGTCCCCGCCTGGTACGACCGCGCGTCGTGGGCCGATGTCGGGCCGATCGGCTGGCTCCGGGCGCGCGTCAACGAGACGCCGATCCGCCCCGATCGGTCGCGCCTCCTCCACCGCGAGGGCGGCGGCCGCCTCGACCGCCTGGACCTGTGGATCCTCGTCGTGCTCGTGATCGCCGGCATGAGCCTGCGCATGTTCCGGGTCGCCGAGCCGGCCCGGATGCACTTCGACGAGGTCTACCACGCCCGCACCGCCACCGAGTTCCTCCAGTACTGGCGGTACGGGATCGACCACACGATCTACGAGTGGACGCATCCGCACCTCGCGAAGTACGCGATGGCCGGCGGGATCGTCCTGTTCGCGGGCCACGACGTGGAGGCCACCAGCGAGCTCGGCTCCACGGTCACGGACGCGGCCATCGAGCCGCGGCGCGAGAGCGACACGGCGACACGCGCGGGCAACCGGGTCTGGGTCGCGACGGGCGACGGTGTCCGCGCGTTCGACCTCCTGACCCGCAAGCCGGTCCTGGACCTGCCGATCGCCAGCGCACGCGCCGTCGCCTGGGATCCCGACACGGCACGCCTGTTCATCGGCACGTCGACCGGCGAGCTGTGGGTGATCGACGGACCGACCGTGGACGACGCGGTCGCATCGGGCGCCGGCGCGGCCCCCGACGAGATCCCCGTGGAGGCGACCCAGGTCGGCGCCATCGACGGCTCGATCGAGCGCCTCGCCGTGTTCGACGGCGGCGGCTCCGTCGCCGCCAGGCTCGGCCCTGCGACGATCGCCATCATCGACCCGTCGACCGGCGAGGAGCGGAGCCGGCTGGACGTCGCCGCCGCGGGCGAGATGACCGCCGCGGGCACCGCGGACGGGATCGTCGCCCGCCCCGCCGACATCCCGGACGCGGACGCCGTCGCGTCCGAGCTCGTCGCCGTGCTGGGCGGCGACAAGGCGACCTACCGAGAGCAGCTCCAGTCGGGCGCGGAGCGCGTGTTCATCGACGCGAAGCTCACCGATGACGCCAGGACGAGCCTCGACGACGCGATCACGAAGGGCACGCTGCCCGGGATCACGATCGAGCCGGTCGGCCGGCTCGCGGTGGCGGGCGGCGACGGGGTGACGTTCGTGGGGCCGGCCGGCACGATCCAGTCCACGGTCCCGCTCGATGGCGGGGCGACGTCCGTGGCCCTCGTCTCGGGGATCGACGACGGGACGCAGATCTACGCCACGTCCGCGAGCGCATCGGGCGAGCCGGAGATCGCCATCATCTCCGCGACCGGGGACGGCGCCGAGAACGGGCCCGCGTTCAAGGAGACGTTCCGGCTGCCCGGCCCCGGGACCCGGATCGTGTACGACGAGGCCTCCGAGCTGGTGGAGGTCCTGGGGACCACGCAGGACGGCGCGTCGACGACGATCTACGTCGTGGAGCCGCACGGCCGGGCCGTGTTCGCCGACCATCGGCTGCCGTTCGTCCCAACGGCCTGGGTCCTCGACCACAACGGCGACTTCCCGTCCGAGAGTCACGGGGCCATCCTCGCCTTCGACGCCGACGGGACGACCGCGTCCGCCGACGTCGGCAGCTACCACTTCTCGTGGCGCATGCCGGGCGTCATCCTCGGCGCGCTCACCCTCGGGCTGCTCTATCTCCTGGGCCGGCTGCTGTTCGCGCGCCGCCCGGTCGCGATCCTCGTGGGCCTGTTCGTGCTCCTCGACGGGATGTTCTTCGTCCAGAGCCGGATCGCGATGAACGACGTCTACACGGGCTTCTTCATCGTCGCGGCGTACGCGCTGTTCGCCTGGCTGTGGCTCGAACGGAGGCGTGCGTCCGCGTTCTGGCTGGCCATGCCCGCGATCGGCGTGCTGCTGGGCCTCGCCCTGGGGTCCAAGTGGGTCGCCGCGTACGCCATCGGCGCGCTCGGGATCCTCGTGCTCGTGCGCTCCGCCCTCGGGCGGATCATCCTCATCGCGGGCCTCGTCGGGCTCACGGGCATCCTGGGCTGGATGGCGATGGCCGTCCCGACCGACAGCACCGTGTCCGGCAACCTGCTGTTCCCCCTGATCATGATCGCGCTGACGCTGGGGGCGGTCGTGGTGACGGTCTACCACCCGATCGCCTGGTCGGACGACGAGGTGCGGCTCGCGGTCGGCGGGCCCGCGGTGGTCGGCGGGCTGGTGGTGCTCACCGCGATCGCGATGGGCAAGGCCCAGGCGCAGGTCGCCCTCGGGCCGTTCCTGCTCAACCCGCTGACGCTCGGGTTCGCGCTCGTCGTCACCGGCGGGCTCGCCTACGTCGCGTTCCAGGTCGGTGGTCGCTACGGCCTGGGGCCGATGGCCAGGACGCCCGAGCCGGGTACCCCCGAGGCGCTCGCCGGTCCGCCTGCACCCGCCCCTGCGGAGGGCTGGCTGCGGCTCGGATCCGGGCTCGGCCTGCCGATGGTCTGGATGGTCGCCTGCCTCGTGGGGATCCCCGTCGGGGTGTACGTGCTCCTGTACCTGCCGTGGGCGTTCGTGGACAACCACCAGCTCGTGCCGGGGTTCCCCGCCGGGCACACGGGCCAGACGCTCGTCGACCTCACGGGTGCGATGTACCGCTACCACAACAACCTCACCGCGGCGCACGCCGCCAGCTCGCCGTGGTGGGCGTGGCCGCTGAACCTCAAGCCGGTCTGGTTCTACCAGGGGTCGTTCGCCTACAACACGGCGGCCTCGATCTACGACGCGGGCAACATGGTCGTCTGGTGGATGGGGATCCCCGCGATGGGCTTCGTGGCCTACCAGGCATTCCGGCGCCGGAGCCTCGCGCTCGCGCTGATCCTCATCG
This sequence comes from Chloroflexota bacterium, assembly GCA_025935655.1. Classification (GTDB taxonomy): domain Bacteria; phylum Chloroflexota; class Limnocylindria; order Limnocylindrales; family CSP1-4; genus CAIXZV01. Next base: position 7,361 of record JAICUV010000078.1, read on the forward strand.
GCTTCCTCGCCCAGTGGATCAGCTGGGCGCGCATCGACCGGGCCGCCTTCCAGTACCACTACTACACGAGCCTGCCGTTCGTGGTCCTCGCGCTCGGCTACTTCATCGGCGAGCTGTGGCACGGCGCGTCACGCCGGACGTGGCTGTTCGCCCGGGTGGCCGCGGCCGTCGCCCTCATGGGCCCGGTGATCCTGTGGCTCCTCCGCGGCCCGCTGTGCGCGGTCGCCAACGTGGAGTCCGTGAACGCTGGCTCGCAGGCGTGCAGCGGCACGCAGGGGAGCCTGGGCGTGACGCTGGCCGCCGCCTGGATCGGGATCGCGGTCATCGGGGTCGTGGTGCTGCTCGTGGTGCTGGTGACCACGCTCGTCCAGAAGCGGCCGGACACGAGCATCACGCTGCGCGATGTCGCGCCGCTCCCGGTCATCGGGGTGCTCCTCGTCACGATCGTGGCCGCGAGCCGGTTCCTGCCCACGGACGCGCCGATCCTGTCGATCCAGAAGATCGTCCCGGAGGCGTTCGCGGCACTGGTCGGGCTGCCGCTGCTGCTGGTCGCGAGCCAGATCGTCACGGCGCGCGACGCGCGGCGGTTCGTGCTCGTGTTCGTCGGTGTCGTGGCGGCGTGGTTCGTGTTCCTGTACCCGAACATCGCGGCGCTGCCGCTCCCGTCGAGCTTCACCAACGCCTACCAGCTGCTGCTGCCGACGTACCCGTACCCGTTCCAGTTCGGGGTGAACACAGTCGAGCGCGGCACGCAGGTCTCGTTCCAGGACGTCCGGTTCGCGATCCTGATGGTGTTCCTCGTCGTGGCCTGCGTCGTCGTCGCGTACTCGGCGCGGGTCTGGCGGCTCGCGGCCGCCGAGGCGGAGGCGCGCGCAGGGGAGGGGGCCGCGGGCCCGGCCGGCGAGCCGGGCGCGGCCTAGGCGAGGTCGGCGGTCGCCTCGGGCGCGGGGACGGACGCCGGCTCGGACGCCTGCTCGGAAGACGCCTCGGACGACGGCTGGGACGACGGCTCCACGGGCGCGGACGCCCGGGGCGACGGCGGCACCTCCGCGGAGAAGTGCGGCGGGAGCGAGCCGGCGGCGGCGAGCCGGCGGATGACGAAGCCGTAGTAGTCGTCCACCTTGGCCGTCACGCGCGGCCAGCTGAACTCCTCGGCCCGGACCTGGCCATTCGCGGACATCGTCCGGGCGAGCTCGCGGTCCGTCAGCAGGCGGCCGAGCGCGACCGCGAGCTCCTTGGGCTCGCGCGGCGGGACGAGCAGGGCCTCCCGTCCGCGCCGGACGACACCCTTGTAGCCGTGGATGTCCGAGGCCACGATCGGGGCGCCGGCGGCCATCGCCTCGAGGAGCACGATCCCGAACGACTCGCGGCCCGTGGCGGGGGAGCAGTAGACGTCCGCCGTGCGGAACAGCTGCGCCTTCTCGTCGTCCGAGACGCGGCCGAGGAACTCCACCCCGCCCAGCCGGCGCGTCGCGATGTAGCGGCGTGCCTCGCGCTCCTGGGGGCCGCCGCCCACGAGCAGCAGCCGGGCCTCGGTGCCCTCGCGCCGGAGGATGCGGTGCGCCTTGAGCAGGTCGAGGACGCCCTTGCGGGGCTCGAACCGGCCGACGAACAGGATGTTCTGGGTCCCGTCCTGCCAGCGCGACAGGGGCACGGCGCGCCGGAACCGGTCCACGTCCACGCCGTTGGGGATGACCTTGTAGTCGCCCGGGAAGTAGCGGTCGATGAAGTGGCGGGCCGCGGCCGACACCGCGATGCGGCCGTGGAGCCGCTCCGCGTAGCGCTTCATCGCCCGCGACCCGAACTCGTAGGCCGGCGACCAGCCGCCGTACGCGTGGAAGGTGCCGATGTTCACGCTCCGGCTCTCGCGCAGGATCACGAGCGAGAGGAAGGGCACGAACGGCTCGTGGAAATGGAGGACGTCGAAGCGCTCGCGCTCGAGGAGCTCGCGGACCTGGGACACGAACCGCGGCGAGATCGTGACCGTCCCCACCGACCCGTTGGCCGGCATCGAGAACCCCTTGCCCAGGCGGATGACGTCGCCCTCGGAGGTGCGCTGGAGGCCGTGCGAGGAGGTGAGGATCCGGACGTCGTGGCCACGCAGCCGCAGGTTCTCGTAGAGGTAGCGGACGTGCTGCGTGACGCCGCCGGGCAGCGGGTAGACGTACGGCGAGACGAGCCCGATCTTCATCGCGGGGCCTTGTCCGACGGGTCGAAGCGGGGCGGCCGCCGGGTGCTCCCGGGATACCCGTGGTCGCGTCCGGTCCCGTCGCGGCGGACGCGACCCGCGAGCTCTGCGCGCGCGTCCCGCCCGCGCTTGCGGAGCTGCTGCCCGAACACGCCGAGCTGGTCGACCGACCCGTGGAAGATCCCGTGCGCTCCGGTCTCGCCGGCGAGGATCGCCGCCCGCAGGTCCTCGGCGCTGCGCCCCGGGTACGAGGTCCAGGCGCTGCCCACGGCCGAGGAGGCGTGCGCGTCGCTGCTGCCCAGCTGGGGCAGGCCGTGGCGCTCGGCGAAGGCGACGCTCCGCGCGTGGCCGTAGCGGCCGATGGCCGTGGGGTTGAAGGTCTCGATCGCGTCCGGGTGCACGAGGGGATTGTCGTCGGTCAGGAGCCTGCGCAGGACCCACGCCTGCGCGGAGAGGTGGATCGGCACCAGGGGATGCGCCGGGACGGCGATGCCGCCCTGGTCGTGGACCGCCTCGATGGACCAGCGCAGGCTCTTGAGCGGCGGCACGCGGCGCTCGAGGAACAGGCCCAGGAGGTGGCCCCCGCGCGTCGTGATCTCCTCGCCGACGACGACCTCGAACGGCAGGCCGCGGTCCGCCGCCATCGCCTGCGCCGCGAGGGCGGCGTCGATCCGCTCGTGGTCGGAGATCGCGATGACGTCGAGGAAGCCCGTCCGCTCGACGACCTCGAGGATCTCGAGGACCGACGCGGTCCCGTCCGACGCGAGCGTGTGGACGTGGAGGTCGGCGCGCCCGCGGCGCTCGATCGGGTCCGGGCTCATGCCGCCGCTCCCGGCGCGTCGACCTCGTCGGTCGTCACCGCCAGGTCCGGCCAGATCTCGTGGAAGGCGCCCCACCACTGCTCGGGCGCCTCGGCGAGGATGGACTCGAACGACGCGGCGATGGCCGCGGTGTAGGCCGTGACGCGCTCCCGCCGCGACCCGTCGCCGGGTGCGGGGACGAGGGCCAGCCGGCCGGCGTACCGGCCACCGGGGAGTCGTCGCGCGGACGCGGCGTACACCGGGACGCCGGTCTCGAGGGCGAGCAGCGCCGGTCCCGCCGCGATCGGCGTCGGGTGGCCGAAGAACGGGACGAGGATCCCGTTGTGCGTCAGGTCGCGGTCCGCGACCAGGCCCACGGACTCGCCGCGCCGGATCGCCGCGAGCAGCGCCCGCCGCGCGTCCTTGATCGGCACGATGTTGACGCCGACCCGGCTGCGCGATGTCGTGAACCAGTGGGCGAGCCCGGGGTCCGCGACCGTCTCCATCGGCGCCGTCACCGCGTGGCCGACGAAGGTCGACAGGAGGATGACGGGCATCTCGATGGCCCCGTAGTGCATGCCCACGATGATCACGGGCCGGCCGCTCTGGAGCGCCGCACGAACCTCGTCGGGCGTCTCCACGTCCACCCGGGCGAGCGCCGAGTCGAGGTCGAAGGTCCCGGACCGCAGCACCTCGAGGTAGTAGCGGGCGGCGTGCCGGAACGAGGCGCGGACCAGCCGCTCCAGGGCGTCCGGGTCGGTGGCCGCGCGACGCGCCCGGGCCGGACCGCGGCCGCTCGCCGCGAGGCCTTCGCAGACGCGCCGGAGGTTGGCGCGGGCCTGGGCACGCTTCACGGGCGCGGTCCGGTACCACAGCTCGCCCGCGGCATCGGCGGCGGCCACGAGCGGCGCCTCGGGGAGGTGCCCGGCGATCCAGGCCACGCCCATGATGGCCGAGCCGCGGAGTCCCGCTCGCGGCGCCCGCGCCGCGGCGCCGGCCACGTCCGGACCCTCGGCCGCCGCGCTCATCGATCCTCGGCCAGCATCGCCGCCGCGCGCGCCTCGAGCTCGGCGGCCTCCTCCGGCGTCTCCGGCCAGATCGGCTTGAAGCTGTACCACTGCTCGGGGGCCGCGCCGACCGCCTCCTCCAGGAAGTCGGCGATCCGCTGCGTGGCGCGCTGGATATCCGCGGGCGAGGACGTGGGCACGGTGAACGCGTCGTAGCCCTCCATGCGGAATCGGCCCGCAGGCGTCCGCCGGATCGCCAGCGGGGCGATGATCGCCCCGGTCTTCGCGGCGAGCGTCGCAGGGCCGGCCGGGAGCGTGGTCCAGGAGTCGAACAGGCGCACCGGGATGCCGTCCGGGCGGTAGCCCCAGTCCACGAGCAGCGCGAGGATCTCCTTGCGTCGGAGCACCGTGAACAGCTCCCGCAGGTTGCGCCACGGGATCACGCGCACGCCCCACGACTCGCGCTGGCGGCGGAGCTCCTCGAACAACTCCGGGAACGACGAGTCGTCGGCGATCACGTTGGCGGGGTAGCCGGCGCCCGCGATCGCGGCCGCGACCGCCTCGTTGTTGCCGACGTGGCCCGCCACGACGATCATCGCCTGCCCGGAATCGCGCCACGCCTGGGCGATCCGCTCCACGCCGTCGCCCTCGACCGACGACACGAGCTCCTCGCGCGGCCGCGAGGGCAGGCGCATGAGCTCGACCATGTAGCGCGCGTACTCCTTGTAGGCACGCAGCGCCATGCGCCGGACACGCGGATGCTCGGGCGGCAGCCCGAGCACGTGCCCGAAGTTGGTGTTGCTGAACCGGCGTTTGGCCGGCCAGGCGAGATAGCTGCCCTGCGAGGCCGTCGCGATGACCGCCCGCGAGAGCGCGGGCGGCGTGTGCGCGAGGACGGCCGCCGCCGTCCGATAGCCGACGAGGGCCGCCTTCTCGACGATGCGCGGCGGCGTCGACTCGAGGCGCCGGTGGGGCGCCTCGAGCTTGCGCCCCGACGTCACTTGGCGGCGGCCTTCGCCTTCGCCTCGTTCGCCAGCGCCTTGGAGTCCTTCTTGGACTCCTCGTTGCCGACGAGCGTCTCGTTGTCCTCGCCCCGGATGAACGCCTCGACGCGCTGGTGCGCGATGTCGTCGTGGATCTGGAGCGGCGGGGACTTCATGAAGTAGCTGGACGGGGCCACGAGCGTGCCCTTGAGGCCGCGGTCGAGGCCGATGCGCAGGCAGCGGATCGCGTCGATGATGACGCCGGCGCTGTTCGGGCTGTCCCAGACCTCGAGCTTGAGCTCGGCGTTGAGCGGGACGTCACCGAAGGTCGTGCCCTCGATCCGGATGTGGCACCACTTGCGATCCTTGAGCCACGGCACGTAGTCCGACGGGCCGACGTGGATGTCGCCCTCGGCGAGCTCGTAGTCCATCATCGAGGTGAC
>JAICUV010000308.1 GCA_025935655.1 Chloroflexota bacterium
ACGAGCTCGCTGATGATCGTGGCACCCCAGCCGCCCGCGTGGACCTGCTCCTCCGCGATGACGAGCCGGCCGGTCTTGGAGACCGACGCGGCGACCGCCGGGATGTCGAGAGGGCGGATCCAGCGCAGGTCGATGACCTCGGCGCTGATGCCCTCGGCGGCCAGCGTCTCCGCGGCCGCGAGCGCGCGCTCGGCCATGAGCAGCGTGGCGACGATCGTCACGTCGGTCCCCTCGCGGGTGACCTCGGCCTTGCCGACCTCGGCGACCGCCCCGCGGCGGACGGGTCCCTTGCGGGCGTACATCCCCTTGTGCTCGTGGAACAGGACCGGGTTGTCGTCACGGATGGCGGCGCGCAGGAGCTCGTACGCCGAGCCCGGCGACGAGGCGGTGACCACCCGCAGGCCCGGCAGGCTCATGAACCAGCTCTCGCCGGTCGCCGAGTGCTGCGTGCCGAAGCGCCCGAGGGCGCCCGAGATCGAGCGGATCGTGACCGGGACGGCGAACTGGCCGCCGCTCATGTAGCGGTACTTGGGCAGCTGGTTGACGATCGAGTCGCCGGCCGTGGGCAGGAAGTCCGCGAACATGATCTCGACCACGGGCCGCAGCCCGGTCAGGCTCATGCCCAGCGCGACGCCCATGAAGCCGTTCTCGCAGATCGGCGTCGAGCGGACGCGAGCCGTGCCGAACTGCTCGACGAGGCCGATGTTCGTCTTGAACACGCCGCCGTCGGCCTGGACGTCCTCGCCGATGAGCACGACGGACTCGTCCGCGGCCATCTCGTCCATCAGGGCCGCGTTGATCGCCTCGCGGTAGGTCAGCGTGACCTCCGCCCCGGTGGCGTCGGGCGCGACCGCCTCAAGCGTAGACATAGCGCTCGGTCTCCTCGAGGGTCGGGTACGGGGCCGCGGCCGCGCGGTCCGCGGCGGCGTCGATGCCGGCCTGGAGCTCCTGCCGGATCGCCGCCTGGTCGGCGGCGGAGAGGACGCCCTCGGACGCGAGCTTCGCGCCGAGGATCTCGATCGGGTCGCGGCCCTTCCAGGCGTCGAGCTCCCCGTCGGGACGGTACTTGGCGGGATCCGAGCGCGAGTGCCCCCGGTAGCGGTAGGTCTTCATCTCCAGCAGCGTCGGGCCCTCGCCCCGCCGGGCGCGCTCCACGGCGTCGACGGTGGCGGCGTGGACCATGTCCACGTCCTGACCGTCCACCACGATCCCGGGGAACGCGTACGGGTCCGCCCGCCGCGCGAGGTCCGCGATCGGCGTCGTCGTCATCAGCGGGCTGTACTCGCCGTACAGGTTGTTGGCGATGATGAACACGACCGGCGCCTTCCAGACGGCGGCCATGTTGAGCGCCTCGTGGAAGGTGCCGATGTTCGTCGCGCCGTCCCCGAAGAACGTGAGCGCGACGTTGGCCCGGCCCTGCACCTGGAAGCTGACCGCCGCGCCCACGGCGATCGGGAGACCCGCCCCGACGATCGCGTTCGCGCCGAGGTTGCCCTTGGACGAGTCGATGAGGTGCATCGAGCCGCCCACGCCGCCCGAGCAGCCCGTCGTCTTGCCCATCAGCTCTGCGAACGCGGTCTCGGGCGTCATGCCGAGGGCGAGCGCCTCGCCGTGGCCGCGGTACGTGTTCGTCTGGACGTCGCCCTCGCGCATGGCGGTGATCGCGCCGACGCTGACGGCCTCCTGGCCCTGGCACAGGTGGGTGGTCCCCTGGATCGTCCCGCTCATGAAGAGCTCCTGGACCTTCTCCTCGAAGAGCCGGATCTCGACCATCTTGCGGAACCAGGCGACCCGGTCGGGTTGGGCTCGATCGGTCATCGCGTGGCATCCCTCGTGTGGGCGTTGGATTGACGAGATGGTGACACATGCGACGCCGTGGTCACGCATCGGAACCGTTTGCAGTATCGTTGCACCCGCCCTCCGTCGCGTCAACCGACGGACCCCCTCCAGGGAGCAGTTGATGTCCAGGATCGAGGCGGTCGAGACCATCCCGGTGCGCGTGCCGCTGCCATTCACGTACAAGGGCAGCTACTACCGGATGCGCAACCGGTGCACGATCGTCACCCGCATCCGCACCAGCGACGGCGTCCTGGGCGAGGCCTACAACGCGGACGAGGACGAGCCCCTCCAGGCCGAGATCCGGACGATCCTCCACGAGGAGATCGTGCCCCGGATCGTGGGCCTCGACGTGCGCGAGGTGGAGCGCGTCTGGGAGGCGATGCTGCCGGTCACGTTCGACCAGCTGCGGCCCCGCTGGTACGCGATGCAGGCGATCGCGTGCGTCGACACGGCGGTCTGGGACGCCGTCGGCAAGCTGTACGGCCAGCCGCTGTGGCGGCTCTGGGGCGGCTACCGCGACCGTGTCCCGATGATCGGCATCGGCGGCTACTACATCCCCGACGACGAGTCCTCGAAGGGCCAGGAGATCGAGCGCGAGATCGACTTCTTCAAGGGCGAGCACGGCATGGTGGGCATGAAGTTCAAGGTCGGGGCCAAGAGCCCGGCCGAGGACGCCGACCGGCTCGCCCGGGCGCGCAGCCACGCGGGCGAGGACTTCCTGTTCGTCGTGGACGCGAACCAGGGGTACACGGTGCCCGAGGCGCTCGCGTTCCTCGACGCCGTCCGGGCCCGGGGCATCGAGCTGCGCTGGTTCGAGGAGCCGACCCGCTGGCACGGCGACTGGCGCTCGCTGCGGGACGTGCGGACGCGGGGCAACGTCAACGTCGCCGCGGGCCAGAGCGAGATCTCGCGGACGGGGATGCGCGAGATGATCGCCGGCGGCGCGATCGACGTGTCCAACTACGACGCCTCGTGGGGCGGCGGCCCCACCGAGTGGCGCCGGATCGCCGCCCTCGCGTACGCCCACGAGGTCCAGGTGGGCCACCACGAGGAGGCGCAGGTCGCCAGCCACCTCCTGGCCTCGGTGCCCAACGGGACGTACGTCGAGGCGTTCTCTCCCGCCCGGGACCCGATCTTCTGGCAGATGCTCGCGAACCGTCCCGCCCTCGAGGACGGCATGTTTCCCCTGTCCGATCGCCCGGGCCTCGGGTGGGAGCTGGACGAGGACTTCATCGAGCGGTACCGGGTGGACCGCTAGCCGCAGCCGCCCCGCCGGAGGCCAGCCCATGCCGCGCCGCCCGATCCGCGCCGTCCTCGTGGGGTACGGCTCCGCGAACCGCGCCGTCATGGAGCTGGCGCTCGAACGTCCGTGGCTGGAGGTCGTCGGGATCGTCGTCCGTTCCGCGGCCCGCGACGGGGAGCCCGCGGCGCAGCGGGTGGCGGGTGCGCCGGCCGGCCTGCGCTGCTCGACCGATCTCGCGGGGACGCTCGAGGCGGCGCGCGCGGACGTCGCGGTCGTCGCCACCCACACGCGGCTCGCGGACGTCCTGCCGGTGCTCGAGGTCGTCGCCGCGAGCGGGACGCCGATCGTGTGCACCGCCGAGGACCTCGCGTTCATCGAGGCGTCCGACTCGCCCGAGGCGGCGCGGATCATCGAGCTGGCGGCCGTTCACCGGATCCCGATCGTCGCGACCGGCGCCAACCCGGGTTTCGTGCTCGACCTGTGGCCGCTCACGCTCACCTCGCTCGCCTGGGACGTCGAGCGCCTGCGAGCCCGCCGCATCGTGGACGTGAGCGTGTTCGGGCCGCGCGTGCGGGCATCGCTGGGCATCGACATCACCCCGGACGCG
>JAICUV010000045.1 GCA_025935655.1 Chloroflexota bacterium
CGGCCAGCTCCCGGCGATGGACCTCGAGGCCGAGGACGCGACCTTCGGCGTGCGCACCGTCGCGGACCTGTCGTGGAAGGACCTGCTCGACGGGTTCACATGCACGGAGTGCGGCCGATGCCAGCAGGCCTGCCCCGCGTGGAACACCGGGAAGCCGCTCAACCCCAAGACGTTCATCATGGGGGTCCGCCACGAGGCCGTGGAGGCCGAGCGCGGGCTCCCGCTCATCCCCAACTCGCCGTCCGTGCGCACGACCTTCGGGCTCGACGACTCCCTGACGGCGGAGGCCGTGGCGCGGCCGCTCGTGGACACGGCCATCCCGTACGACGCCGTCTGGGACTGCCTGACCTGTGGCGCGTGCGTCGAGGCGTGCCCGGTCACCATCGAGCACGTGGACAAGATCGTCGGGATCCGGCGCAACCTGGTGCTCGAGGATTCACGGTTCCCCCAGGAGCTCACCAACGCGTTCAAGGGGATGGAGAGCGTCGCCAACCCGTGGGGCCAGCCGCCCGGTGCGCGGCTGGACTGGGCGAAGGGGCTGCCATTCCCGGTCCGGACGGTCGCCGAGGTGCAGGCCGACGGCGGGCTGGACTCGCTCGAGGTCCTCTACTGGGTCGGCTGCGCCGCGGCCTTCGACGACCGCAACCGACGGGTCGCGCGAGCGGTCGCGACGTGCCTGGACGCGGCCGGCGTCTCGTTTGCCGTCCTCGGCCAGGAGGAGGCGTGCACGGGCGACCCGGCGCGCCGGATGGGCAACGAGTACGTGTTCCAGATCCTCGCCGGTCAGAACATCGAGACCCTGAACCGCTATCGGATGGGGGAGCGGACGATCGTGACCGCGTGCCCGCACTGCTTCAACACGATCGGCAACGAGTACGGGCAGCTCGGCGGCGCGTTCTCGATCCGCCATCACAGCGAGTACCTGTCGTCGCTGGTGGCGGACGGACGCCTCCGGCTCGGGGACGACGGCCTGCCGCAGCAGGTCACCTACCACGACTCGTGCTACCTGGCGCGCTACAACGGGGTCATCGCGGCGCCGCGCGAGGTGCTGGGCGCGATCGCGGGCGTCGAGCTCGTGGAGATGGAGAACAGCGGTCGCCAGACGTTCTGCTGCGGGGCGGGCGGCGGGCGGATGTGGATGGAGGAGACCCGCGGGACGCGCGTCAACGCGGCGCGGACGCTCCAGGTCCTCGAGACCGGGGCCACGACGGTCGCGACGGCGTGCCCGTTCTGCATGGTGATGCTCCGTGACGGCCTCAACGACGCGGGTCGTGCCGCCGGCGCGGACGCGGTGAGCGCGCAGGACATCAGCGAGCTGCTCGCGGCCGCGATCGCACCGGGGGGACGACCGGTCCCCGAGGGTCGTGCACTGCCGGTGCTCTAGGGGAGGGTTGGGTCCGTGGTCACCAGGTCCTTGTTCGCGCTGCTGGCGGCGGCGTTCTTCCTGTTCAGTGCGCTGACGTTCCTGGCTCCAGGTGCCGGGAACGTCGAGCTCGAGACCGATGCCACCGGGCGGGTCATCGCCTCGGAGGTCGCGGGCGATCCGGCGGCGGTGGCGGTGACCGGCGCGGCGCGAATGCTCGCCGCAGGGCTGGCGATCCTGTCGCTCGCGCTCGTCGACTGGAGCGCCCTGGTGCAGGCGACGCGCGCCCCGTCGGGCGTGGCGAGCACCCCATGGAGCGCGGACGGACGCGGGCAGGAGACGCCCGAACCGTAGCGGTCGAGACGCCTTCCCGACGCGGTCCGGACGGGCCGGCTATTCCGCTGCGGACTCTACGGTTCCGTCCCGGAACGTTTCACTCCGCCGGGGACTTGAATGTCACGTCGGGAGGCTCGCCCAGGGAACAGGTGAGTCCGTGGCGGCATATTCCGTTGCGCCGCGGAACCGTAGAGTCCCAGGCGGAATAATCGGGCCAACGCGCGACCGCTGGGACGACCCGGCGCCGGGCGAGCGCGAACGCCCGGAGCGGTCAGCCCTTGAGCGCGTTCCCGCACGCGGAGCAGGTCCGCGCCGTCCACAGGTTGCCCATCGCGCACCGCGGGCAGATCTTCATGCCCTCGGTGGACACCGCCAGTGGCGCATCGGCCGGTCCCGCCTCACGCACGGCCGTATTCCGGCGGGACCGCGACAGCGCGAGCGCCGCGACCCCGATCGCGACCGCAAGGGCGAGGACGAGCAGCAGCATCTGGTCCATCACGCACCTCTCCGGCGGGGCCACGACGCCCCCGCGATCGTGTCCGACGCCTCGCCGATCCGTCGGACAGCCTACGCGTGCCATTCGGCGATGTCATCCCCGACGTTGGTCACACAGCCTCGCCGGGCCGCTCCGCGCTGCTAGGATGGCCCGCGTGAGCTCCAGCGCCACTGTCCCCGGCTCGGTCCGCCTCACGGAGGAGCAGATCCTCCTGCGCGACGCCGTCCGCGAGCTGGCCGACGACCGGATCGCGCCGCGCGCCGCCGAGATCGACCGGACCGCCGAGTGGCCGGAGGACGTGCGCCGCCTCCTCGCCGACCACGACATCTTCGGGATCCCGTTCGCGGAGCAGTTCGGCGGCCTCGGGGCGGACCTGCTCACGCTGTGCCTCGCGATCGAGCAGATCAGCCGCGCGTGCGCCACCTCCGGGCTCATCCTCGCGGTCCAGGCGTTGGGGGCCATCCCCATCCAGGTCGCCGGCACGCCGGAGCAGCAGGAGCGCTGGCTCCCGGGGCTCGCATCGGGCGAGCGGCTCATCGCCTTCGGGCTCACCGAGGCCGACGCCGGCTCCGACCCCTCCGGCATCCGGACGCGCGCCGTCCGCGACGGCGACGAGTACGTCATCGACGGCTCGAAGCGGTTCATCAGCCACGGCAGCGTCGCGGACTACGTGGTCGTGTTCGCCGTGACGAACCCCGACGCGGAGAAGGCGAGCCGCCGCCTGTCCGCGATTCTCGTCGAGACCGACCGACCCGGGTTCAAGGTCACCCGGCTCGAGCACAAGATGGGGATCCGTGGGTCGCCCACCGCGGAGCTCGCGTTCGACGGCGTCCGCGTCCCGGTGACGAACCGCCTCGGCGACGAGGGGCAGGGCTTCGCGATCGCGATGCAGACGTTCGAGCGCAGCCGCCCCGGGATCGCGGCGCAGGCCGTCGGCCTCGCACAGGGCGCCCTCGAGGTCGCGGCCCGCTACGCCAACGAGCGGCGCCAGTTCGGCAAGCCGATCGCCGATCTCCAGATGGTCCAGGCGATGCTCGCCGACATGGACGCGGCCACGGAGTCCGCGCGCCACCTCCTGTACACCGCCTGCCAGGAGATCGAGGCCGGCACGCCGGACGCGGCTCGCTGGGCGGCGATCTGCAAGCTCGTGGGCGGCGACACCGCGATGCGCGTGACCACGGACGCCGTGCAGGTCCTGGGCGGGTACGGCTATATCGACGAGTACCCCGTGGAGCGGATGATGCGCGACGCGAAGATCACCCAGCTCTACGAGGGAACGCAGCAGATCCAGCGGCTCATCGTCGCGCGATCGCTGCTCGCGAAGCACCAGTGACCCGGCCGGCATCGCGACCGGCCGCCAGACCGCGAAGGGGAGCGTTGACCGCGTGCGAATTCTCGTCCTGACGAAGCCCGTCCCGGACCCGGCAGCGGGCGCGGAGCGCCTGGGCCCGGACTTCCGGCTCGACCGCGCCGCCTCGCCGAGCGTGGTCAACGGCAACGACGAATATGCGCTCGAGGCGGCGCTCCAGCTCGTGGAGGCCCACGGCGGCGAGGTGGCGATCCTGTCGATGGCGCCGGCCAACGCGACCGACACGATGCGCAAGGCGCTCGCGATGGGTGCCCTGCGGGGCGTCCTCGTGACGGATCCGTCGCTCGCGGGCGCGGACCTGCTCACGACGATCCGCGTCCTCGCGGCGGCGGCGGCCGGCGAGACGTTCGACCTCCTGCTCGCGGGCCTCGACACGTCGGACGGGCAGGCGGGCGCGGTCGCCGCGGGCGTCGCCGCTCGGCTCGGGATGCCGCTGCTGTCCAACGCGGCCGCGATCGAGCCCGATCCGGGCGCTGGGCGAGTGCGGGTGCGGCGCCTGTCCGCGAAGGGCTACGACGTCGTCGAGTCACCGATGCCCGCGGTCATCTCGTGCACCCAGGCCCTCGGGGCGCCGCGCTACCCGAGCCTCAAGGGGATCATGGCGGCGCGCTCGCGGGAGATCGCCCAGCGATCGGCCGCCGACCTTCCCGACGCGGCGGTGCCGGCGGACGGCGCATGGGCGACGCGGGTCGTCGAGGCGGAGAAGCCCGCGGCCCGCGCCGCCGGGCGCGTCGTGAAGTCGCCGCCGGACGACGCGGCCCGGGAGATCGCCGACTTCCTCGCCGGCCGGAGGCTCATCTGATGGCACCCGTCATCCTCGCCGTCGCCGAGCTCGCGGACGGCTCGCTCACCCGCCTCTCGACGGAGGTCGCGACGCTCGCGCGCCAGCTCGCGGAGCAGTCGGGCGGCAGCGCACTCGGGCTGGTCGTGGACGCCGCACCCGATGCGGGCGCCGCGGAGCTCGCCGCGTTCGTCCCGCGCGTCGTCGCGGTGGCGTCGCCCGCCGTCTCCCGCGAGGTCTGGGCGCCGCACGCGGCGGCGGAGGTCCGGCGCCTCGCGGCCGAGGGGGTCACCCACGTGATCGCGGGTGCGACGGCCGATGGGCGCGACCTGGCGGGGACGCTCGTGGGCCTGCTCGACTGGGGGCTGCTGGCCAACGCGAGCGGCGTGACCTGGAGCGGCTCGAGCCCGGAGGTCGAGGCGACCGTCCTGGGCGCCAAGGCGATCACGCGCAGCGTGCTCACGGGCGACACGGGCATCGTCACCGTCCGGCCGAACGCCGTCGAGGCCGTCGCCGCCGCCTCCGCGGGCAGCGTCGAACCGCGCTCGCCCGAGGGCGCCGCAACGCCCGCGGCGTCCGTCCTCGAACGCGTCGCCGAGGCCGGTGCCGAGGCGTCGCTCGAGGAGGCGCGGATCGTCGTCGTGGGCGGGCGTGGCGTCGGCAGCCCGGAGGGCTTCGCCATCGTCGAGGACCTGGCCGGTGCGCTCGGCGGGGTGGTCGGGGCGACCCGGGCGTCCGTCGATGCCGGCTGGATCGCGTACGCGCGCCAGATCGGGCAGACGGGCAAGGTCGTGAAGCCCGCGCTGTACCTGGGGCTCGGGGTGTCGGGCGCGATGCAGCACCGCGTCGGCATGCAGTCCGCGGAGGCGATCGTCGCGGTCAACCGGGACCCGGACGCCCCCATCGCGGAGGTCGCGGACCTGTTCGTCGTCGGCGACCTGTTCGAGGTGGGACCCGCGCTGCTGGCCGAGCTCCGCGCACGGCGCGGCGGCTGACGGACGCGGTGCCGGGCACACGATGAACACGGGGACGCTCGTCTGGCTCATCGTGCTCCTCGCGCTCGGCGTGCTGTTCCTGCTGACGGTCCACCGGCTGTCGGTGCTGATGGGCCGGACGCGCGACCTCGAGCGCTACCAGAAGCTGGTGCGGCAGCTGGACAAGCGGCTGGCCGACGCCGCGGACCCGTTCGTGACCCAGCTCGACGAGATCCGCCGCCGGAGCGGCGACCCGCGGACGCTGGGGGCGTCGCTGCCCGACGTCCAGGACACGCTCCGCGCCATCGCGACCGAGGGCAAGGCGGCGAAGGTGCCGCGCGGGCTGTCCCGCGAGGCCGCCGCGTTCACCGTCGAGCTCGAGCGCGCGGCGCGGGCCGGCGAGCTCGTGGGGCACGGCCTGGACGCGTTGCTCGCGTACCGCAGCGGGCGGGAGCTGGAGGCCCAGACCTCGCTCAAGCGTGGCGCGCTCAACCTGCGGCACGCCCGGGAGGCGGCGACGCGCATCGCGGCCGAGATCGCGGCCCTGCGGCCCGCGGACCTGCTGGGTCGGCCGGACGTGCAGGTGCATGGGACGGCGGCGTCGTCGCTGCCGACCTACGTCGTGGACGACGAGCCCGAGGACGCCCGCTGACGGCTCTCAGCATCGCGAGACCCGGCCAAACGACACCGTATGTAGTGGTATCCTGAGCTGACACCACTACTGCTTGTGGTTGATGGGGGCTGGAGGGCTGATGCGCTGTCCGCAGTGCGGCGTCCGTGACACGCGGGTCGTGGACTCCCGGGATCTCGAGGAGTCGGCCGTCATCCGCCGCCGTCGCGAGTGCCCGTCGTGCAGCGCCCGGTTCACGACCTACGAGCGCGTGGAGGCCGCCCGCCTGGTCGTCGTCAAGCGAGACGGCACCCGCCAGGAGTTCGACCGGGACAAGCTCGCGGACGGCCTCGCGAAGGCGCTGACCCGACGGCCGGTCGCGGACGATGCCGCGGATCGCGCGGCAGACGAGATCGAGACGGAGCTGCGGAGCTCCGGCCTGAGCGAGATCCCGAGCTCGCGGGTCGGCGCGCTGGCGATGGACAAGCTCCGCGCGCTCGACCACATCGCGTACATCCGGTTTGCCTCCGTCTACCAGAGCTTCGAGGACCTCGAGGACCTCAAGCGCGAGGTGGACTCGCTCATGGCGGAGCACGCCGTCACGCCGAAGAAGAAGGGGAAGCGAGCCTAGATGAGCGTCCTGGCCGATCGCGACATCCGGACGGAGCTGGAGTCCGGGCGGGTCCGGATCGACCCGTACGATCCGGCGGACCTGCAGCCGTCGTCCGTGGACCTCCACCTCGACCGCAGCTTCCGCGTGTTCCGCAACAACCGGTACGCCTTCATCGACCCCCGCACGCCCCAGCCCGACCTCACCGAGATGCTCACGATCGCGGACGACGAGCCGTTCATCCTCCACCCGGGCGAGTTCGTCCTCGGCCAGACGCTGGAGTGGGTGGAGCTGCCGGACGACCTCGTCGCGCGCCTGGAGGGGAAGTCCTCCCTCGGCCGGCTCGGGCTCCTCATCCACTCCACCGCGGGCTACGTCGACCCGGGCTGGAAGGGCACCCTGACGCTGGAGCTCTCGAACGTCGCGAACCTGCCGATCGCCCTGTACTTCGGGATGCGCATCGGCCAGATCAGCTTCTTCCGCATGAGCTCGCCCGTGGAGCGGCCCTACGGCAGCAAGGAGCTCGGGTCCAAGTACCAGGGCCAGTCCGAGCCCACGGCGTCGGCGTTCCACGCCGACTTCGACCGCGGCCGGAAGCTGCCCACGGAGCGCTGACGCCGATGGCGGGCACGAACGACGCCGTGCACTGGCGGACCGAGCTGGGCGGCGGGACGTCCGTCGCGCTGATCCAGGCGGGCTCGTTCCGCTCGGACGCGGGGACGCTGCTGGGCCCGGTGCCGTGGATCCTGTGGCGCTCGTGGGCCGAGGGCGAGCTGGACGAGAACCGCCGGCTCCTCCAGGCGCTCAACTGCCTGCTGATCGAGACGCCGGCGGGACGCGTGCTCGTGGAGACGGGCATCGGCGAGCGGATGGACGCGAAGAACACGACGATGCGCGGCTACAGCGGCACCCCGGTGGTGCCGGCGATGCGGACCGCGGGCTTCGACCCGGCGACCGTCGACGTCGTCGCGATGAGCCACCTCCACTTCGATCACGCGGGGGGCCTGCTGCTCGCGGACGGCACCCGGGCGTTCCCGCGCGCGCGGATCGTCGCGCAGCGCGCCGAGTGGGAGATCGCGCTCGGCGACAACGCACGGGTCGTTGCCTCCTACGACCAGCCGGAGCTCCGACTCGTGGCGGACTGGGGCGCACAGGGCTGGGCCGAAGGCGACCGGGAGCTGCTCCCCGGTGTGTCGGTCATCCGGACCGGCGGCCACTCCGCTGGCCACCAGGCGATCCTCGTCCGCGGGACGGGTCCCGGCGCGCGGTCGCTCGCGTTCTTCGGCGACCTGTGCATGCGCCCGTGGTCCGCGAACCCGCGCTGGGTGACGGCGTTCGACGACTTCCCCCTCGACAGCGTGACCGTGAAGGGCGAGCTCTTCCGGCGCGCCGTGGAGGACGACTGGCTCGTGGCCCTGTCCCACGAGTCGCGGATGCCGGTGGGGACGCTCGTGCCGGACCGGGACCGGTTCCGCTTCGAGGGCCTGTAACCGGCCGGACGCACGCCATCAGCGACGCCGCCCGCGCGGGGCGCGACGACGCGACGACGGGATGACGGACCGTCATGCGGAGTCGGCGGATCCGGCGCATCGTGAGGAGGGACGTGGGCCCGGTCGGGTCCGCATGCCTGCACGACGAGGGATCTGCCATGACCACCCGCGAGAATGCCGCCCCGGGCCCACCGAGCGCCCTCGACGCGATGCCCGCGGACGACGAGCGGCCGGAACGCCTCGCAGACCTGGCGGACGCCTGGCTGCGTGCCGAGGCGGTGTCGGTCGGCCAACCCGGGAGCGTCGATCTCGCGCGGGCCGCGGCCGAACGGGCGACCGCGTACGAAGAGGGGCTCACCGCGGCGTCGACGGAGGACGTCCGGCTCGCGTGGCAGTTCGCCCTCGACCGGCAGGGCCGGACGGACGCCGGGTCGGACACCTGGCGCACCGCCGCCCGGGTCGCCGAGCTCCTTCGGTTCGAGTACGCCGCGCGCGAGCCGTCGGATGCCGTGCCCGCACCGCATGTGCGACCCGTCGCGCGGGACGTGCGACACTTCTCGACCTGATGAGTGTCCCCGACGACCTTCGCGCCACCTCCGATGGGCTGCTCCGTGACCTCGAGGCCCTCAGCGTCCTCGAGGAGGAGAAGCGAACCCTCCCGCTCGACGACCCGCGCCTGGTCGAGATCGCGGAACAGGTCGAGGCGATCGCGGGCCGTGTCCTCGTCCGAACGGAACAGCAGACCATCCTGTCCCGGGCGGTGGCCGAGCGGCCCGCGGACGGCACGAGCATCGCGGATGTCCGACGCCCGCTCGCCACGATCCTGGCCGAGTGGCGAGAGGTCGAGCGCCGCGCCGCGGATGCCCCGGAGGGCTCCGCGGAGGCTGCCGAGATCGAGGTCCTCGCCCTGCGGCTGCGACAGGAGTACCGCGAGGCGTACCGGCTGCGGGCTCCCGAGCCTCGACCCTAGGGCGTCGCGCCGGGCTCCTTCGGCAGCCAGGCCTCGATCCGGGCGGCCGCGTCCTGGTGCGACAGCGGGCCGTTGACGACCTCGATGATCTTCCCGTCGGGCGCGATGAAGAACTGCGTCGGCAGGGCGTACACCTTGTACAGCCGGAAGATGTCGGCCGAGGTGTCGAAGGCGATCCGGTAGCCCAGCTCGTAGCGCTGCGCGTAGTTGCGCACGTCGTCCACGGTCGTCTCCTGGACGGCGACGCCCACGATCTCCAGCCCCTTGTCCTTGTAGGTCTCGTCCATGTCGCGGAGCACCGGGGTCTCGCCCTGGCACGGCGGGCACCACGACGCCCAGAAGTTGAGCCACACGAGCTTGCCGCGCAGGTCCTCGAGGCGGACGGGCTTGCCGTCGAGGTCGGTGAGCTGGAACGTGCTCCCGTCGTCGTGCGTCACGGCGAGCTCGGGCGCCTCGTTGCCGGGCCGGAGGCCCTCGACGACGGGACCGACGAGGAACGGCGTCGCCGCGGGAAGCGCCGTGGCGCCCGCGCCCGGACCCGCGGCGATGGGCCGCGTCGCGAGCGTCAGCACGACCGCGGCGACCACCACGATCCCGAGCGCCGTCACCAGCTGGCGCGCGGTGAACGGGCCGATGAGCGTGCGGCGCGGCTTCGGCGGCTCGGTCCGGAGCGGCGACTCGATGGGGTCGCTCATACGATCGAGACGAACCCGAAGTACCGCGGCAGCAGGATCAGGAGGTCGAAGATCATCGCGAGGCCGATGGCCGCGACGAGCAGCCCGCCGATGAGCGACACCGTCCGCCCGTGGCGCACGAGGAACCGGACGAGGCCCTTGGAGCGGTCGTAGAACGCCGCGATCACGATGAACGGGATGCCGAGGCCCAGCGTGTAGCCGACGAGCAGCAGTGCGCCCTGGAGCTTGCCCTCCGCCGTGGCGGCCATGGTGAGGATGCCGCCGAGGATGACGCCGATGCACGGCGTCCAGCCGATCGCGAAGATCGCACCCAGCGTGAATGCCGTGCCCAGGCCCGCGCGACCGCCGACGAGGCGGCTCCCGACCCGGTCACCCGTGCCGCCGCCCGCCGGCGCGAGGGTCATGCCGCCGGTCATCGTCGTGAGTCCGGCGGACGCCCCGGCGTCGAGCGGTCGCCACGTGCGCTCGAGGGCCGGGATTCGCAGGATGCCAGCGAGGCTCAGGCCCATCACGACCAGGACGACACCACCGATGATCCGCAGCGCGGGCAGGTAGTCCGCGAGGACGCCCCCGGCGAACGTGGCGGTGATGCCCAGGAGCGTGAACACCGCCCCGAACCCGGCGACGTACGCGACCGCGTGGCGCACGGCGGCCCACCGCGACGGCGTCTCGGCACGGCCCTGCGCGGCCACGGCGACCGCCGTGAGCTGGCCGAGGTACGCGGGCACGAGCGGGAGGACGCACGGCGACAGGAACGAGATCAGGCCCGCGAGGACCGCGACGAGGAACGTGTAGTCGCCGGTCATCCGGGCAGTCCGTCCAGCGTCTGCTCCAGGAAGCGACGGAGCTTCGAGGGCGCGGTGGCCAGCTCCAGCTCGGCGTCCCCGAGGGCCACGACGGGGATCGTGAACGCGTACCGGCGCTGGAGCGCATCGTCGCCGTCGATGCTCCGCTCGGTGATCGTGGGGGCGGGCAGCCCGCGAGCCGACCGGTCCGCGAGGATGGCGTCGAGCGCGACACGCGCGTCCTCGCACAGGTGGCAGCCGGGGCGGCCGTACAGGACGAGGTCGGGGAGGGGAGCGGTCACGACCCGGATTGTAGGTCGAGGGCGCGGATCGGCCGGTGCACGCCCTCCCGACGCGCCGACGGCGCGCGCCGTTCCCCCGGTGCTCCGTACACTCGGGGGCATGGCGCAGGCGACCCTCTACGACCGGGTGGGCGGGCTCCCGTACTTCGAACGGCTCGTGGACCGGTTCTACGACGGGGTCGAGGCGGACCCCGTCCTCCTGCCGCTGTACCCGGACCAGTCGGATCTCGCGGGCGCCCGGCGACGGCTCGCGCTGTTCCTCGTCCAGTACTGGGGCGGCCCCACGACGTACCTGGAGGAGCGCGGCCACCCCCGACTCCGGGCCCGACACTTCCCGTTCTCGATCGGGGCGCTGGAGCGGGACAGGTGGCTCGTCCACATGCGCGCGGCCATCGACGCCTCCGATGCGTCGGACGACGACCGCGCCCGCCTCCACGAGTACATGACGATGGCCGCGGACGCCATGCGCAACCGCGAGGATCCGGCGTCCGCGGGCTGAGCAACCTCCCGGTCAGCTCTTGTTGTCGGAGTACTTAGCGACCTTGAAGCGGCCGCTCGGCTCCGAGACGCACACGATGCCGTCGCCGTTCTTGTCGTAGACGGCGAGCGGGTCGAGGTCCCGCTGCTCGGCGGGGAGGACGTATTCGAACGGGTGCCTGCACACGTGCCCGTCGCGGCGACGGGCGAGGCGACGACGACCAGAGAGAGCGAGGCAACGACGGTGCCGATGATTCGATGGGTCGGGCGAAGGTGACGATCCATGACACGTCCTCGTGGGCGAGCGGACCGCCATCTGCGGTCGTCGCAGTCACCATCGTCCCGGACGCTCGAAGCGACATCTGTTGATCGACCCGCGTGTCCTTCGTGGATGACAGGCGTGCTCCCGCCACGGGTCGCGTTCGCGTGCTTCCGGTACGATCCTTGCGCCTGCGGCCCCCGTAGCTCAGTGGATAGAGCGGCACCGTCCTAAGGTGCGCGTCGGCGGTTCGAGTCCGTCCGGGGGCGCCAGTTCCTGCTCAACCAGTGAGCATTGGCGAGACGTCGCGGCTGTCAAGGCACGGCGTTGCCGCGCCCGTGCGAGTCCGACGCTCTATCGCGTGGCACATGGCGTAGCATCGCTCGGCGATGCCCGCGCCCCGCTCGCAGCTGGTCAAGCGTCCGCCCGACGAGCTCGTCGCCCTCGTCGGAGGTCTGTCGAGCGTGCGCATGGACGACTACGCCGTCGTCGGCTCGTACATGCGCTTCGGCGAGCAGGTGCGCGAACAGTTGAAGGACGCTCGGCTGCGGATCGCGGAGGCATGCGCGCAGCCAACCAAGCGCCGCGACAACCACCTGCTCTGGGCGGCGCCGGGGTCAGGCAAGACCTACTTCGTCGAGCAGGTCGCCGCCTCGCTCCCCGAGGTCGCGTACGTCGAGCTCAACCTCGCCAAGCTCCCCGAGGCGGGCTTCCGCGAGGGCCTCGCCCGGGCGACCGTCGGCGGACCGACGATCTGCCTCGTCGACGAGGTGGACGCGAAGCCCGACGAACCGTGGCCGTACGAGGCGCTGATGCCGTTCCTCGACGTCAACTTCGAGCGCGGCGGCGGCATCGTGTTCGTCCTCGCCGGCAGCTCGGGCACGACGATCGCGGAGTTCAAGGACCGGATCCGCGCGAGACCCAAGGGAACCGACGTCCTGAGCCGCGTGCCCGAGGCGAACGGCTGGGAGATCGCCCCCATGGACGCGGGCGACCGCATCCTCGTCGCGCTCAGCCAGATGCGTAACGCGGCCTCGGAGCTCGAGAGATCCCTGTCGGAGGTGGAGAAGCTTGCGCTTCACTACCTTGCCGCCGCCCCCCACCTCGCGAACGCGCGCCAGCTCCGCGAGTTCGCGGTGCGGGCGGTCGAGCGCGGCTCGGTGAACAGCGACCGGATCCGCTACGACGACCTGTTCGACTCGGGCGATCCCGAGAACAAGCGCTACTGGGCGAGCGTCATGCCCCAGGCCGAGGCGCTCGCCGGGAGCTTCGTCCATCTCGCCGACACCCCGTCCCGTCCTGTGCGTCCTCCCAGTGCTGCGCCCAACGCCCCCGAGGAGACGCGGAGCCGTCGGGACCTCCCAACCGGTACGGTCACGTTCCTCTTCACCGACGTCGAAGGCTCCACGTCATTGCTCCACGAGCTCGGCGCGGAGGTGTATGCCGTGGCGCTTGCCGACCACCGGCGGGTGATCCGCGAGGCGTGCGCGGCCAACGGCGGGGTCGAGGTCGACACGCAGGGGGACGCCTTCTTCTTCGCCTTCCCCACGGCGCCCGGCGCGCTCGCCGCGGCCGCGGCCTTCACGGCCCGCCTGGCGACGAGCGGGAGGATCCGGGTGCGGGTCGGCGTCCACACCGGCGCGCCGCTCCTGGGCGAGGAGGGCTACGTGGGCCACGACGTCCACCGCGCGGCCCGGATCGCCGCGGCGGGCCACGGCGGCCAGGTGCTCGTCTCCGCCGCGACCGCGCGACTCGTCGACACCGCGCTCACCGATCTCGGCGAGCACCGGTTCAAGGACCTCGCCGCCCCCGAGCGCGTGTACCAGCTCGGCGGCGAGGCGTTCCCGCCGCTCAAGAGCCTGTACCGCGCCAACCTCCCGATCCCGGCCACGCCGTTCCTCGGGCGGGAGCGCGAGCTGCACGTGGTCACCGAGCTCGTCACCCGGGCCGGCGCCCGCCTCGTCACGCTCACGGGTCCCGGCGGCACGGGCAAGACGCGGCTCGCGCTCCAGGCGGCGGCCGAGCTCTCGGACGGGTTCGCCGACGGCGTGTACTTCGTCGGTCTCGCGCCGCTGCGCGAGCTCGGCGCCGTCCGACCGGCGGTCGCGGATGCCGTCGGGCTCGGGCCCGACGCCGACCTCGGGGCGTGGCTCGCCGGGCGGCGGGTGCTGCTCGTCCTCGACAACCTCGAGCACCTGCGGGGCGTCGAGGCCGTCGTCGGCGAGCTGCTCGTCGGGGAGACGGTTGTCATCGCGACCTCGCGCGGACCGCTCCGGCTGTCGGCCGAGCACGAGCTGCCCGTCGAGCCGCTCGCGCGCGACGCGGCGGTCGAGCTGTTCGCGAGCCGCGCCGCGGCGGCCGGCCGCCAGGTCGCGGCGGACGCGACCGTCGCCGAGATCTGCCGCCGCCTCGACGACCTGCCGCTCGCGATCGAGCTCGCGGCGGCCCGGGTGCGGCTGCTGTCCCCGTCGGCGCTCCTGGCGCGCCTTGACGCATCGCTGTCGCTGCTCACCGGCGGGGCACGCGACCTGCCCGAGCGGCACCAGACCCTGCGCGCGACGATCGAGTGGAGCCACGACCTCCTCACCCCCGAGGAACAGGCGGCGTTTCGGCGGCTGTCGGTCTTCCGCGGCTCGTTCACCCTCGAGGCGGCGGAGGCGATCGCCGGCGCCGACCTCGACGAGGTCGAGACGCTCGTCGAGCAGAGCCTCGTGAAGCCGCTCGGCGACGACCGCTTCTTCCTCCTCGAGACCCTGCGCGAGTACGCCCGCGAGCGACTCGACGCCGCCGGCGAGACCGACGAGTACGCGCTCCGGCATGCCCGCTGGTACCTGGAACGGCTCGAGGAGAACCATCCCGGCTTGTATGGCCCCGGGCACGGCGAGCTCATGGCCTGGTTCGCATCGGAGGAGGACAACCTGCGGGCGATGCTCAACCTGCTGTGCACCGCGAGCCCGGAGGAGGCGGCCGCGGCGGCACGACTGCTCCACCGGTACTGGAAGTCGCGCGGCGCCTACACCGAAGAGCGACAGCGGCTCAAGTACCTGCTCGAGCGCGAGGGCGTCTCCGATCGGTCTCGGGCGGAGCTGTTCGAACTACTCTCCGACGTCGAATTCCTGGCCGGCGACCTGGATGCCTGCGAGGCCGCCGCACGGGAGACGCTCCGCCTCGCCGGACCCGGCAGTGGTGTCGGCGCGTGGGCGCTCCTCGGTCTGGCGGGGATCGCAGCCGCCCGCCGCGAGCCCGAGGAGGCCGTTCGACTCTGCCGCGAGGCGCTGGAGAGGATCGACGACGTCGAGGAAGCGAGGCGGCCTGGTTTCCGTGTCGATGTGGCCACTGTCCTCAACGAAGCAGGTCTGCGAGAGGAAGCGCGCGAGACGTACATGCAGGTCTCGGAAGAGGCGCGCCGGCGCGGCGAGCCGCTCCTCGTCGCGTATGCGGACGCCAGTGCGTCCTGGCTTGACCTGATCGAGCTGCGGTTCGGCGCTGCCGAGGCGGGCTTCCGCTCGGTGCTCGAGATGCAGCGGGGCCTCGGCCACGCGATGTGGGAGGCCGACGCGCACCGCGGGCTGGGCCTCGCACGGCTGGGGCTTGGCAGGCGCGCCGAGGCGCGCACCGACCTGGTGTCGTCGCTCGAGATCCCCACCGCCGACCCGAATCAGAGCATCGAGCTGATCGAAGCGCTCGTGTGGAACGCACTCGCGGCCGAGCCCGGCGACGCGCGTTCCGCCGCGCGCGTTCTGGGCGCCGTCGCCGCCGTTCGGGAGCGCAGGCCCCTCCCGGTGTGGCATGGCGAGGTCGACCTTTGTCGCCGCTTCGAGCGGCCCCTGATCGACGCGCTCGGCGAAGAAGAGTGGGCGCGGGAGCAGGCGGCGGGCGCGACGCTCACGCTCGAGGAAGCGATCGAGCTCGCACGCGCGCTCGCTGCGGCCCCGCCCCAGACGCCGCCGCCCTCGGCCTGACTCGCTGCCTTCGCGAGGCGCCAACCAGGCAACCAGCCGTGCCCTCACGTCAAGGCTTGAAGGCTGCGTACCACGCGAGGGCGTCCTGCGGTTTGCCTCGTGCGCCCGCGCGTCCGTCCGGGGGCGCCATTCCCGGCGCAACCCGTGAGCGTCGTCAGGACCGCCTATTCGTCGAGGGTGCTCGCAGTGCGACCGTCCAGCCGTGGTGGCTGCCGGGAGGCGAGCGGAACCTGGCCCACCCATTGAGTCAGGGAAGGCCAGGTCGTCCCAGGGGGAGGCCGCCGGGCGGCCAGGAGTTTCAGGCCGGGATGGACGCCAGCTCACCCACGACGAACCCGAGCCGGCCAGTCCTGTCGTCCACGAGATAGCCGAGATCGGCGATGTTCGCCGCGGTCCAGGTGCCAGCCGCTGCCATGGCCGCGTCGGCCGCCTCGGCAGAGGTCCAGACGCTGATCGAGCAGTTCGTGCCGTCGCCGAGATGGGCGAACGTGTAGGCGACGAACCCTGGCGAGGCGCGGAAGACATCGGCGAGGCCGCCGGGGGCCTGGATGATCGCGCAGAGGTCCTCGAACGTGCCGGCGGTCTGCTTGTAGGTCGCGATCCGAACGTGCTCCATGGGGTGCTCCTCGTGCTGCCTCCCGCTCGGTCCGGCGGGACTGACGACACCGTATGAGCCGGCGACCGTGTCGCGGAATGACCCCCGAGGTGAGAGTTGACCTTGCTCCGAGGTAAGGTTCGGGCGAGGAGGGTCGACGAGGTGGAGCGTCCCGGGTCGGCGACGAGGGAGATGCCCGTGGTCACGAGGCGTGAGCACGACGCCCTCGCCGCGCTCTGCGCGCCCCTGGCGGCGGGCCGGCCCGTCGCGATGCCGGCGTCGATCCGCGAGATCGCGGCCGCGCTCGTGGTGACCGAAGCCGCCGTCAAGCAACACCTCCTGAACCTGTACGACAAGTTCGAGATCGCCGAGGGCACCGAGAGCCGTCGGATAGCGCTGGCCCGAGAGGCGGTGCTGCGCGGCTTCCTGCCCGGAGTCGGGGCTGCGGGGAGCCATGTGAGCGGACTCGACAAGGGGCGCGCCGCCTCGGCGGATCGCGCATGGGAAGCGGCCTACGCGGCGCTCTCGGGCGCTGCCTCGTCGCAGCCGCTCGAGCCCGCCGACCTCGAGCTGCTCGGCAACGCCGCGACCTGGACCGGGCGCTTCGACGCCTCTACGGCTGCCCGCGAGCAGGCATACGCGGTGTACCTCTCGCACGGCGACCGCCGGTCCGCGGCACGCGTCGCCCTGGGGCTGGGCTGGAACGCCGCCGTCACGCTGCGCTTCTCCGTGGTCGGAGGCTGGATGGCCTCGGCGGGTCGACTGCTGGCTGCCGAAGCCCATGTCGAACCCGCCGAAGCGCCGGTCTGGCCCGAGCACGGGCTGCTGCTCTCGCTCATGGCCCTCAATGAGTTCGGGGCGGGACAGCTCGAGCCCGGCCTCGAGCACGCCCGGGCGGCGTTCGACATCGGGCAGCAGACAGGTGACCTGGACATCCAGGCATTGGGCCTCGTCTTCCAGGGCTTCGGGCTCGTCCACCAGGGACGGCTGGATGAGGGCCGCTCGCTCCTGGACGAGGCAATGGCCAGCGCGACGGCCGGGCACCTGGGAACCCTCGCGCAGGGGATGGTGTACTGCCGGACGCTCAGCGCGTGCCTCGACACGTTCGACTACCGGCGGGCCATCGAGTGGACCGAGACGATCGAGCGGCGCGCCCC
>JAICUV010000119.1 GCA_025935655.1 Chloroflexota bacterium
CGGACGGCCGCGGGTATACTGCTCGGGCTCGTCCGCCATCCTCCGCGACGGGCACAGGACCCCCGTTCCCAACGACCCTCCCACGCGACCGGACACGGTCGCCGCGACGCCCATGGCGGCGCCCGAGCCACGCAGCAAGGATCTGTCCGACCAGCATGCTCGACCGAATCCTCGGCCTCTTCTCCCGTGACATCGGCATCGACCTCGGCACGGCCAACCCGCTCGTCCACGTCCGCGACCGGGGGATCGTCATCTCCGAGCCGTCGGTCGTCGCGATCGACGCCAAGACCAAGCGGGTTCTCGCGATCGGCGCCGAGGCCAAGCGCATGGTCGGCCGCACGCCCGCCTCGATCATCGCCGTCCGCCCGCTCCGCGACGGGGTCATCAGCGACTTCGACGTGACGGAGCAGATGATCAAGTACTTCGTGAACAAGGTGCACGACCGGGTGGGCCTCATCCCACGACCACGGATGCTGCTGGGCATCCCGTCCGGCGTGACCGAGGTGGAGAAGCGCGCGGTCCGCGACGCGGCGCTCAACTCGGGCGCACGCTGGGCGCGCCTCATCGAGGAGCCGATGGCGGCCGCGATCGGCGCCGGGCTGCCGGTGTCGGAGCCGTCCGGGTCGCTCATCGTCGACATCGGCGGCGGCACGACCGAGGTCGCCGTGATCTCCCTCGGCGGCATCGTCGTCTCGCGCTCGATCCGGATCGGCGGCGACGAGATGGACATCGACATCGTCAGCTACGCCCGGCGCGAGTACAACCTGTTCCTGGGCGAGCGCACGGCCGAGGACATCAAGATCGCCATCGGGTCGGCGTATCCCGGCGAGTGGGACAGCCAGCGGGTCCAGCTCCGTGGTCGGGACCTGCTGACGGGCCTGCCGCGCTCGGTCGAGGTCGGCGCCGACCAGATCCGCGAGGCGATCGAGGTCTCGGTCGCGCAGATCGTCGACACGATCAAGGACACGATCGAGGAGACGCCGCCCGAGCTGGTGGCGGACATCATGGACCAGGGGATCGTGCTCGCCGGCGGCGGCGCGCTCCTCGCGGGCCTCGACCGGCGCGTCGCCGAGGCCACCCAGATGCCGGTCCACGTCGCCGACGACCCGCTGACGTGCGTCGCCCGGGGCACCGGCGTCGTCCTCCAGCAGCTGACCAACCCGACGATGGAGCGCGTGCTCGTCGCCGACACCTACAGCCGCCCGCCGCGCTGAGCCCGGGCACGGCCGTGCCGCTCGTCCACCCGTTCCGGATCAGGCCCGGAGTCGCGCCATGACCTCGCTGCTCAACAATCGCCAGGCCCGTCGCCGCGGGATCACCTTCACGATCCTCATCGCGATCACGCTGCTGCTCATGGCCTTCTCGGCGAACCCGTACGTCCAGGACCTCCAGAGCGGCCTGTCGTTCGCGCTGCGACCGTTCCAGGGCGCCATCGCCGGCGTGGCGGACTCGGTTGCGGGGGTCGCGGGCGCCGTGGGCGAGATCGATTCCCTGCGGACGGAGAACGGGACCCTGCGCGACGAGAACGAGCAGCTGCGCAACGAGAACGCGCGCCTGGAGGCCGTGCGCGCGGAGAACGAGCAGCTGACCGCCCTCGTCCAGCTCCAGAGCGGGCTCGACCACAAGACCGTCGCCACCCGGGTCATCGGGCGGGAGACGCTCGAGACGCGCCGCGTCGTCATCCTCGACAAGGGGACGGACGACGGCATCGCGGAAGGCGACGTGGTCATCGTCGGGGGCGGCGCGCTGGCGGGCCGGGTGACCGTCGCCGGGCCGACGTTCTCGAAGGTCACGCTCATCAGCGACAGCACGTCGACGGTCGTCGGCCAGCTGGCCGAGTCCGGCAAGTCCGGCGAGGTCGTCGGACAGGCCGGGGGCGTGCTGATCATGCGCAACATCGACTCGGCGGTGCCGATCGGCGTGGACGAGGAGGTGTTCACCGCGGGCATCGAGGTGAACGCCGGCATGCGGTCGCCCTACCCCAAGGGCCTCGTGATCGGGTCCGTCGTGGACGTCCAGCGTGACGCGAACGACGTGGTCCAGACCGCGTTCCTCGCGCCGGCCGCCGACCTGGACTCGTTCGAGCTGGCCCTCGTCATCACCGACTACCAGGGCGGCCTGCCGCCCGGCGACGAGGTCCCGGTCCCGTGCGGCACCGCCGGCACCGTCCCCGAGGGCGAGGTCGTCTGCTACACGCCCGCCCCGAAGCCTGGCGCCACCGTCAAGCCCTGACCCCGGACCCGGCCCGCGCCGCGCGCCGATGGTTCCAGGCTCTCGGCGCGCCATTCGCCCGGCGAGCGATCGGTGCGGCCCCCTGCACTACCAGTTCGTCGGGCGAAGGGATTGGTGCAGGACGGCCACGGAACGGCACCAATCGCTCTTCCAGCGAGCGGCCCGTGGCGCCGACCGCATCGATTGTTCGCTCGGCGATGCGACCGCACCTGACGACCAGCGGCCTACAGCATCACGATTCCGCTCGCCGGCGGCCGTCGCCCGTCGCGCAGCGCACGCAGGACCGCCGGACCGTCGAGAGGCAGCAGGTCCCGGAAGACCTCTCGATGGTCTCGCAGCAGCTGACGGTGATGGATGCTGCGCCCGAGAACGAGGATGAGCACGGAAACGCGAGGGTCGTCTCGCAGCTTGATCCGGAGTCGCCGTTCGAGTGCCTGGGCATCGCCCGCGTGTGACTCGCATTCCACGACGAACGGGCGACCGTCTCCGTGCACCATTCCATCCCACGCACGAAGTGCTTCCGGCCCTGGCAGGAGCACCTCGCAGCGCATGCGTAGCGGCGGACCGAGCGTCGCTTCGAAACGCCTCGCAAGGTTGAGCTGCGCGCCGTCACGCACCGCGTCCCCGGCGGGGAAGTAGCGGAATGAGCCCTGCAGCCCGACCGCTCGCCCGGCGCAGCACAGTTGGAGGAGATCCGGCCGCGCGAGCGCATCGCGCTCGAGGCGGCCCCACTGGCCAGCAGACATGCCGGCCGCACGAGCCGCGCTCGCCTGACTGATCCCGGCGGCCAGGCGCGTGGCTCGCAGCTCCGCGGCGATCGACGCGCTCAGACGACGTGCGTCGGCGAGCCCCAGGTCGACGCGGCGCATGCGTGCACTCATGGCCCGCAGTGTGGCGACCGTCGCTCACCTGCCGCTCACCGCGCGTCCGTGGGGGTGCGCGGCCCTGCTAGCCTGTGGGCGATGAAGGGTCTCGTCCTCGCGGGTGGCACGGCGAGCCGGTTGTACCCGCTCACGATCGTCACCAACAAGCACCTGCTGCCGATCTACGACCGGCCGATGATCTACTACCCGCTCGACACGCTCGCGGGCATGGGGATCCGCGAGGTGATGGTGATCGTCGGTGGCAAGAGCGTGGGCGACGTGGTGGAGCTGCTGGGCGACGGGCGGCACTTCGGGCTCGACCTCACGTACCGCTACCAGCGCGGCGCGCTGGGCATCGCGCACGCCATCGGCCTCGCCCGGGACTTCATCGGCGACGAGGCGTTCTGCGTCCTCCTGGGCGACAACATCCTGCGCGGCGATCCGCTGGCGGACACGGCGCGCCGTTTCGAGGAGGGCGCGTGGGGCGCGGGCACGCTCCTGTACGAGGTGCCCGACCCGGAGCGCTTCGGCGTCGCGGAGCTCGACGCCCAGGGAGCGGTGATCGGGTTCGAGGAGAAGCCCGAGCAGCCGAAGAGCAACCTCATCCCGATCGGCGTCTACTTCCTCCGGCAGGACGCGTTCGATGTCATCGACCGGCTCGCGCCGTCGGGCCGCGGCGAGTTCGAGATCACCGACGTCCTCAACCACTACATCGGCGACGGCGGGCTGTTCGCGGAGGTCTACACCGGGTCGTGGGCGGACGCGGGCACGGTGCCCAGCCTGCTGCGCGCGGCCGAGCTCGCCGAGCGCGAGGACATCGAGGGCACGCTTCCCGCCCCGGTGGCGCGCCCGATGGACCCCGCGTGACCGACCGCGTCGGGGCGGGTGCGCACCTCCTCGTCACGGGCGGCGCGGGCTTCATCGGCAGCGAGTACGTGCGACAGGTCCTGGGTCGCCGCGACGGGACGCGGATCACGGTCCTGGACAAGCTCACCTACGCCGGCAACCGGGCGAACCTCGCCGCGGTCGAGGGGGACGAGGAGCAGGCGGGCCGCTTCCGCTTCATCCAGGGCGACATCGCGGACGCGGACGCCGTTGGCCCGCTCGTCGCGGAGGCGGACGCGGTGGTCAACGTGGCGGCGGAGACCCACGTCGACCGGAGCATCCTGGACCCCGAGGCGTTCCTGCGGACCGGCGTCATCGGCGTCCACGTGCTGCTCGAGGCCGTCCGCGCGCAGGCCGACGCCGGCAGGCACGTCCGCTTCCTGCAGGTGAGCACGGACGAGGTGTACGGCGACATCGCCGAGGGCCGGAGCGTGGAGACGGACGCCCTCGCCCCGCGCTCGCCGTACGCGGCCGCGAAGGCCTCGAGCGAGCTCCTGGTGCGCTCCTACGGCGTGACGTTCGGCGTCGATGCCGTGATCACCCGCGGCTCGAACACGTACGGCCCCTACCAGCACCCGGAGAAGCTGATCCCGCTGTTCGTCACCAACGCGCTCGCGGGCGACCCGCTCCCGATGTACGGCGACGGGATGCAGGTCCGCGACTGGCTCCACGTCAGCGATCACGCGGCGGGGATCGACTTCGTGCTCCGGCACGGCGAGGCGGGCGAGGCGTACAACGTCCCCGGCGGGACGGAGCTGCCGAACCGCGATGTCATCGGGCGCCTCCTCGAGGCCGCGGGGCGCGACTGGTCGCTCGTGCGGACCGTCCCCGATCGGCCGGGTCACGACCGCCGCTACGCGATGGACGGCTCGAAGGTCCGTGCGCTCGGCTGGGCGCCGCTCGTCGAGTTCGACGAGGGCCTGCCGGCGACCGTCGCCTGGTATCGCGACAACGCCGCCTGGGTCGACGCCGCGAAGGGCGGCGACTGGGCGGACTACTACCGACGCCAGTACGAGACCCGGCTCGCCCGCGGGCAGGCGGCGGCCGAGATCGACGCGGGCTGAGGCGTGCGCGTCGCGGTCACCGGGTCCGGCGGCCGGCTCGGCCGGGCGATGGTGGCCGCGCTCGAGGAGGCCCCGTTCACCGGACCCATGGGCCCGATCGCGTGGTCACGCCCATCGCTGGACCTGGACACGATCACCGAGGCGTCGGTGACCTCGCTCATCGCGCGCGATCGGCCCGAGGTCGTGGTCCACGCGGCGGCGTGGACGGACGTCGACGGCTGCGCCCGAGACCCGGACCTCGCGCTGCGCCGGAACGGAGAGGCCGCCGGCGTCGTCGCCCGGGCGTGCGCGACCGCGGGCGTGGAGCTGGTCCTCGTGTCCACGAACGAGGTCTTCGACGGGACCCGGACCGACGGCGCCGGCTATCGCCCGGATGACCCCGTGAACCCCCCGAACGCCTATGGCGCCTCGAAGCTGCGGGGCGAGCAGCTGGCCCGCGCCGCCTTCGAGCCGGGAGCCTCGGCGACCCGGGGCGACGCCCGCCTGGCGATCGTCCGCACCTCGTGGCTCTACGGCCCGCCCGGCAACGACTTCCCCGCGAAGATCGCCGCGGCCGCGCTCCGGGCGAAGGCGGCCGGAGAGCCGCTCCGCGCGGTCGCGGACGAGACCGGCTGCCCGACGTACACGCCGGACCTCGCCGAGGCGATCGCCGAGCTCCTGGGCGCCGACGCGCTCGCGGCTCCCGGACAGCCGATCGGCGTCCACCATCTCGTCAACGGCGGCCGCGCGACCCGGGCGAGCTGGGCGCGGGAGATCCTGCGCGTGACGCGGATCGATGTGCCGGTCGTCGACGTCCCGGGCAGCACGTGGGAGCGCGCCTCCACGCCCCCGGCGTGGGCCGTGCTGGAGCCGACGCCGCTCCCCTCGGGCGAGCCGATGCGCGACTGGCGCGAGGCCTTCGCCGACGCCGCGCCCGCCCTCATCCGGGGCCTGCCGAGGGCCTGACCGGGCGGTGTCGCCCACCGCACCCGGCCCGCGGCCGGCGAGCTCGCGTTGTCCGGACGCACCACCGGCCGCGACCCACGCGACCGCACGGGACCGCACCGCGCCCCACGGTTCCGCAGCCGACCCGGTCCCAAAGGGCCAGCACGGCCCTGACCATCCCGCGATTGGCCCCCGGGGCCTGCGGCCCGACGGTGGACGGGCATTCATCCCCGCCCGGTCACGTGTTGCGCCGGGTCGACGCCACCCGGAGATCCCAGCCGTTGCGCAAGCTCGCCTTCACGCTCCTCGCCGCGCTCGTCGCCGGCCTCGGGACGCTCGCCCCGATCGCCGCCCCTGCCGCGCAGGCCGCGGGCGGGCCCAAGGTCGCGATCATCGTCGGCGCCACCCACGGCGCGACGGCCAAGTACCGCGACTACGGGAACGAGATCGCCGCGGCGGCGCTGAAGTACACCCCGAACGTCGTCAAGGTCTTCAGCCCCCACGCGACGTGGTCCAAGGTGAAGGCGGCGGTCAACGGGGCCTCGATCATCGTGTACCTGGGCCACGGCAACGGCTGGCCCAGCCCGTACACGTACGACCCGAACTACACGACGAAGGACGGCTTCGGCCTCAACTACGACGTCAACGGCGACGGCAAGCTCAGCGACTATGAGAACAGGTACTACGGCGAGCCCTCGATCCGGACGCTGACGCCGGCGAAGAACGCGGTCGTGCTCCTGTTCCACCTGTGCTACGCGTCGGGCAACTCCGAGCCCGGGGACGCGGCGCCCAGCCTCACGACCGCGAAGAAGCGGGTGGACAACTACGCGGCGGCGTTCATCAAGGCGGGCGCGCGCGCCGTGATCGCGAACGGCCACAGCCACAACCCCTACTACATCGACGCGCTGTTCACGACCCGCCAGACGATGGACGAGTACTGGCGCAACGCGCCCGACTTCCACGACAACGTGAAGACGTACGACTCGACGCGGAACCCGGGCTACACCTACCAGCTGGATCCCGAGAGCTCCAGCAGCTACTACCGGTCCATCGCCGGCAAGATGACCCTCACGACCACGCAGGTCACCGGTGCCGCGTTCGCGAGCACGTCCGGCGACCCGGCCACGTTCGTCGTGCCGGGCAACGCGAGCCCCGCCTGGGATGGCGCGCCGGTCTACGGCTCCGCGCAGGACGCCGCGCAGGGGACCAACCCGGTGACGTCGCTGCCGATGACGGCGAAGGTCCGCATCGACAGCCAGGACCCGTGGTGGAAGACCCCGGACGGCGGCCCGATCTTCGAGATGCACGCCGATGGCGTCGCCGACGGCTGGATGACGGGCGCCTCGCTGCAGCCGCGCGACAGCGCGGCCCCCAGGGTCTGGGGCACGGACGAGGGACCCGGGGTGTTCTCGCCCAACGGCGACGGCCGCCAGGACGACTGGACGCTGTCCGTGGAGCTGTCCGAGCCGAGCGAGTGGACGCTGCGGATCCTCGACGGCGGCGACACGATCGCCCACGAGAGCGGCAGCGGCGATGTCGCGACCATGACGTGGGCGCCCGCCTCGGGCTCCGTCCACGACGGGACCTACACCTGGCAGGTCGAGGCGACCGACGGCTGGGGCAACGGCCCGCTCCTGGAAGCGGGCTCGGTCCGCGTCGACACGACCGCGCCGGACCTCGCCCTCGCCGACGCCGACGCGGACGCCGTCCCGAGCTTCGCGCCCAACGGCGACGGCTACAGCGAGACGTTCTCGTTCGCGGGCACCTCGAGCGAGGCCGGATCGCTGGTGGCCACCGTGCTCGACGACCACGACAACGAGGTCGACGCGTTCTCGGCCGCGCTGAGCGGCGGGAGCGCGACGCTCCGCTGGGACGGCAGGGGTGCCGACGGGTTCGTCCCCGACGGCCGCTACACGCTGCACGTCCGCGCCCGCGACCGCGCGGGGAACCTGTCCGACCCGCAGGTGCGCACCGTCGACGTGTACGCGGCCCTCGGCTTCGTCACGTCCACGCGCTCGGTGTTCTTCCCGCAGGACGGCGACACGCTGGGCCGCACCACGAGCTTCTCCATGCGCCTGGCGTCACCGGCGACGGTGACCTGGACGGTCGTCGACGCGGGCGGGGCGGTGGTCCGGACCTTCGCCACGGACACGGCGATGGACGCGGGTACCTGGACCCGGTCGTGGGACGGCCGCAACGACGCCGGCGCCTTCGTCCCGCGGGGCACCTACCGCTCCGAGGTCCGCGCAAGCGACGGCACCAACAGCGCCGTCCAGCGGGTGGCCGTCGTGGCGGATGCCTTCCGGATCGCGCTCAGCGACTCGACGCCTGCCCGTGGCCAGCGGATCACGATCACCGTCGTGACGGCCGAGCCCCTGTCGAAGAACCCGCGGGTCACGATCTTCCAGCCGGGGATCGGCAGCTGGAGCGTGTCCACCACGAAGTCGACGACGACGACCTACAAGGCCAGGGTGACGCTGCGCTCGTCGAAGACGGGGACCATGCGGATCCGGGCGTCCGGCTACGACAGCAGCGGCCGCGCCCAGGGCTCGAGCGTGTACGTCCGGCTGCATTGACGCCGGCGGCCACGACGGGAGGCACGCCGGAACCGCACCAGACCGCACCTGACCCACCCGTACCGGTCCGGACCATGACCATGGGGTGATGGGCCGGCCCGGCGCAGCGGCCTAGGGTTGTGCTCCCACGCCGGAGCGCCCGATCGCTCGGACACGTCGGCAGGGGCCCGCGCCCCGCGGTCAGGCGGCTGCGCGGGCATCTCCGACCAGAGGATGGCCGTGACCCGATCCCGCATGCTCGCACGCCCGGTCCGCCAGCTCGCGAGCACGGCGCTCGTGGCGCTGCTCGTGGCCGGCCTCCTCCCCGCGCCCGCTCCGGCCGCCGCCGCGGAGCCCGCGGTGCCGGATGTGGCCGATGTGCTCCCCGCCATCGACGACGGCGGGGCCGGTGGCCCGGGCGAGCTCCCGTCGACGGCCTACGTCGAGTGGCTCGCGCACGAGCACGACCGGATCGACTTCACGCCCGGCGGTCGCGTCAGCGTCGGGTACAAGCCCCGCGCCAACGATCGCTGGCCGGTGGGCGGCCAGGCCCCACGCGCGCTGCCCGCCGGCCGCGTGGCAGGCCGCGACATGGCGGAGATGGCCAACGGGACCGCCTGGACGGCGCCGCCCGGCCGGAGGCCCGCGACGCCCGGCGCCGCGACGACGCCCCGGGTCCCGAGCGTGCAGGCGCCCGTCGACGCGCCGTCCAACGACCGGACGATCGCCGCCGCGGCCGTCAGCATGACCGCCCCCGAGCCCGATCCCGCCTTCGACCTGGCCGCCGCGTCGGGCCTGCGCCGCCAGGTCTACGGCTTCCTCCCGTACTGGGAGGTGAGCGGCGCCTCGACGAAGCTCAACTACGACGTCCTGTCCACGATCGCCTACTTCTCCGTGGGCGCGACGGGCAAGGGCAACCTCAAGAAGCGTGACGCCGACGGCACGTCGACCACGGGCTGGGGCGGCTGGACGAGCTCGAGCATGACCCAGGTCATCAACGCCGCCCATCGCCAGGGGACCCGCGTCGTGCTCACCGTGAGCGTGTTCGCGTGGACCAGCAGCCAGGCAGCCGTCCAGCGGGCAGTGCTCGGCAGCGCTGGGGCGCGCGCGAACCTCGCGCGGCAGGTCGTGGCGGCCGTCCGCGACCGGGGCGCGGACGGCGTGAACCTCGACTTCGAGCCGCTGGCGAGCGGCTACGGGGACGAGTTCGTGGCGTTGCTCCGGACGCTGCGCAGCGAGTTCA